>CAYYUE010000095.1:0-8705 GCA_964474745.1 uncultured Bacteroidaceae bacterium
CACTATAGGATGTAAAAAGAAATAAGCCCTATCTTGATTATATAAAATAGAGCTTATTGTATTATTAATAAGGTGTTTTTAGTTGCATTATTGAACTTCTACCAAAAAGTAATTTTTCTTACCTTTTTGTATTAATAAAATACAATTCGAAAGTAAATCTTTTTCCGTAATTTGATAGCTTTCTGTAATCTTTCCTTTATTTAAAGAAATCGCATTTTCTTTCAAGGCCCGTTTTATTTCTCCTTTAGAGGGAAATATGTTGGTTTCCACAGCCACTAAATCTACAATATTAAGCCCATTTCCGGTTAGGAGGTTTCTTGAAATCGAAAAAGAAGGAACTCCTTCGAAAACAGATTGGAGCGTATTTTTATCCAATTCTTGCAGCATTTCCGTCGTGCCCTTTCCAAACAATATCTCGGACGCATTAATGGCAGCTTCATAATCTTTTTCCGAATGAACTCGAATGGTAATATCCTTAGCTAATGCTTTTTGCAATATTCGTAAATGAGGAGCTTCTTTATGTTCCGTTTCTAATTTTTCGATCTCATCTTTTGAAAGAAGGGTAAAAATACGAATATAACGAGCCGTATCCTCATCGGAGCAATTTAACCAGAATTGGTAAAACTTGTAAGGAGAAGTTTTGGCAGAATCCAACCAAATGTTTCCTCCTTCTGTTTTCCCGAATTTGTTACCGTCAGCTTTAGTGATTAAAGGGCAGGTAAGGGCGTATGCTTCGCCGGATTCCATGCGTCGAATTAGTTCTGCTCCTGTCGTAATGTTTCCCCATTGGTCAGAACCACCCATTTGTAAGCGGCATCCTTTGGTTTTATATAATGTTAAGAAATCATATCCTTGTAATAATTGATATGCAAATTCTGTAAAAGAAAGACCTGTTTCTAATCGTTTTTTTACAGAATCTTTAGACATCATGTAATTCACTGTAATATGTTTTCCGATATCGCGGATAAAATCTAAAAACAAATAATCTTTCATCCAGTCATAATTGTTTAATATTTCAGCTGCGTTTTTATTCTTTTCATCAAATGAAAGAAATTTTTCAAGCTGCGTTTTTATACATGCAACATTATGCTGAATGTCATCGATAGAAAGAAGTTTCCGTTCCGCTGCCTTAAAAGAAGGGTCGCCAATCATGCCGGTTGCCCCTCCCACTACAGCTAAGGGCTTGTGTCCGGCCATTTGTAAATGTTTTAGCATCATAATGCTTACTAAATGCCCTATATGTAATGAGTCTGCAGTAGGATCGATACCTACGTATGCTGTTGTCATTTCTTTATTCAGTTGTTCTTCAGCTCCTGGCATAATATCGTGAATCATGCCTCTCCAACGTAATTCTTCGACAAAATTTGTTTTCATTGTTTTTATTTTAATGCTTCAAAAAAAAAGGGTCATTTATAAAATGACCCTTTTATAGGATTTAATTAAATCTTATTTTACGATCAATTTAGAAGTAGCCATTTGAGATCCCATCATTACGTTAATGATGTAAACACCTTTTTGTAAAGGTTGGCAATTGATTTCTTCTTTATAAGTGCCTTGGCTTAATTTGTTTAATGTTTTCGCATATACTTCTCTTCCTGACATATCGAAAACTCGAATACTTGCATTGGTTGTTTCTTCAATAACTAGTTCGATATTTGTATATGATGTGGCAGGATTCGGATATATCTTTAATGTGTTTACAACCATTGGATTAATTGGTTTGATACCCACTTCGTTCTCGAAATTACTAACGTGAGAATTATCCATGTAAATACCTTTTCCATAGGTTGCAAAGTAGATTGCATATGGATATTTTGTTCTTCCAAAACGATATTCTTCAGAGTTTATTCCTGTGTAATATGCTGCTTTTATGCGAGGTAAGGTATCTAATTGTTGTTTCATCGCATAAACAGGAACACCTGTTAAATCTCCAAAAGCAGTCCATGTAGGTTGAGTCGCTGTGATATTATACGATACGTATATACCGTTATCAGTACCAACGTAAACCTCACCGTCTTTTATTTCTACTAGAGCAGAATGTGCCGGCATTCTATTATTTACAACTGTTTTTGCTTCAATAACAGGATTGTCCGTAGTAGCATTTTTAATATAATACATGTTGGCAATGTCTGATGAAATACCTGCACATGTAACAATTAAATTGTCATTATTGGGATCCATTGTTAAAGAACTAATCGAACGAGCTAAATATGGATTCGAACCAAACACGATAGTATCGGTAACTGTTTCTTTATAAGAGCTTCCTGGTTCAAATGCACCAATAATAGATTCATCTGTAGTGGCTAACTTACGAACTCTTATCAAAGTGGAAGTTCCTGTCGAATCTTCTGCTGCAATAAATAAGCAGTCACCATCGGAAGATATAGCTAATGCCTTAGCTTTAGATTTTGCTAGATCAGCAATATTGTACCATCTCATACCAGATCCTATTTTTCTAAAGTCAATAGGAGTTGTTGACATATATACCTGATTACGAATAGCTGATTTTCCAGCACCTACAAATAATCTACTTTGAATGGGGTTTTTTACGGTATGAGTAGGTTCTGCACTAATAACAAAACTATGATTGAACGTATATTCAAATGGGTAATCCATATGTGCGGGACTTCTTACAAGTAGTTTATCTCCGGATAAAATTTTAAAATCGGAACTAGAAGCAAGGGTGTCTTTTCCATTACGAACCAAAATGAAAGGTGTAGTTAAAGTAAAAGTAATACTATCTTTCACTTTTGTATCGGTGGTAGTTTCCCAAAGAATCATAGGGGTAACATAAGGACCTGTAGAAAACATGCTATTGATAAAATCGTTTCCTATAGTCCATGTTTGGGTATTTGTATAGTCATTGTAATTATCGTATGCTCTTCCAATTTTTGCATTTTGCGAAGATACAATAATACCTCTTTTTTTGCTAGGTGCTATTTGATGGAATTTAGAGGCACAAACTCCGGCTCCATCTCCATACCATACAGATTCTGCAGTGCGATTAATAGAGTCTAACGAAGGAATTGTAATATCTGAATTGGATCGAGATGCTATATAAAGAACAGCATTTCCAACTGCTCCGCCAAGCAATCCTCCATCGTTACAAACATCAAGACTATTGAATTGTGTAGTAGTTAACCCTTTATTTATAGCAGAATATCCCTGAGAAGATCCATTTCCAGGAATAGGAATACCGTCGTAAATAAGTCCGGATTTAAATACTCCTCCGTCAGTAGCTATGTATATCGAAGAATCTTTTGTCCCCATTACAAAATGGTGTATATTGGCATGTACATAAGATGGTGATGTAGTAGAAGCGTTGCTGCTTGATGAGTATGTCCAACTATAGAATGAGTTACCTTCATATTTATTTCCAATCCAAATATCCGTACCTCCAACATAAATTAGATTAGGATTATGCGTGCTCACTGAAATAGAGTTACTGAACCAACCGTTATTGGATAAAAATGGGGAAACAGTAGAAGTTGATATTCTTTTCCAAGGTTGCTCGTCTACCATCACGTAAATACCGTCTAACCCTCCGTTTGCAGCAGCAACACATGCATATACATAATTTTCATTTGAGGGAGCTATCGCAATTTCAATACGAGAAGCATTCGTATCAAATGGACTTTCTGCAGAAATTATTGCAGGTGTTACGGAAGAAGAACGCACATCATTGATCTTATAAACTTTTTGTTTTGAAGTGAAATAACCTGCATATTGAGTTTGTGCGATATCGATATCTTGAACAGATTGAGAATATATTTTTTGAGGAGCGTTATTCCAGCTTGTTTCATTTTCGATAACCCAACGGAATAGCCCTGTGTTTGTAGCTGCATAAACGTACACCTTAGAATCATTTTCAACACATGCGATCCGATTAATATAAGCCCAATCAAAATCTGTATTCATCGCGGAGTAAGAAACTGGAGCTGTTTCAGCTATAACAGTAAAAGTGGCATTATTGCGGTTGAAACGGAATAATCCTCTACCCATTGGCCCTTTTAATCCTTTTGCATTCAATGTAGATTTTAGCAACCCCTCACCTGTTCCAATCAAAAGATCTCCATTAGGAAGTTGTATCATACAACTGATTGGGAGGAAGATTTCTTTTCCTTCATCTCCTATATATGGCACTGATTTCCATGATTTTCCGCCATTTTCAGACTTGTACAACCCTCCTGTAACACCACCTGCGTATAAAACAGTGGCATTTCCTGTTGCATGTTCGTCAATAACGATAGCACGTATACGTCCTGCCATATTATCCGGACCCATTGGAATTAAATTTGATGTGGATTTTGCCGATTTAGCAGAGGGCATATAAGTAGATGCGGTATTTTCGAAATCAGATGCACCTTCAATGACAGAAGCATTTTCTTTAGGATAATAAGTTTGATTGCTTGTAAATGAAGTTTCACTTGTTGCAATGACTGTTCCAGACATGAAAAACCCTGCAATCATACTGAAAAGTAATTTTCTATTTCTCATAAGATGTTTATTATTAATTAGATATTATTTTTTTTCACTCTCAAACTAATTAGCAAAGATAATCATTTTTTTCAGAATAAAAAATTTTTTTCCAACCGTTCTTAAAATTCATACAATATAACACAGTGTGTTGAAAGTCAAAAGCGATACAAATATAGAAAATGTAAGATTTTAACTTGATTATTTGATTAACTTTTTTTAAATGATGATTTATATAATAAAATTTATTTCGGCGTTGTTTTTGTAGTTCTAAATTTTGAGATTGTAATTATGTAATAAACAAAATAAATATGAACGAGACAGTAGATATTCAAGAATTAAATGAGCGTATTCAACGCGAAAGTGCATTTGTTGATACTCTAAATATGGAGTTGAAGAAGAACATTGTAGGTCAAAGGCATATGTTGGAAAGTTTGATGATTGGTCTTTTGGCAAATGGACATATTTTGTTAGAGGGAGTGCCAGGATTAGCTAAGACACTTACAATAACATCGTTGGCTAATGCAATTCAAGCTAAATTTAGTCGAATTCAATTTACTCCGGATTTGTTGCCGGCGGATTTGATAGGAACTATGATTTATAGTCCGAAATCGGAACATTTCTCGGTAAAAAAAGGCCCCATTTTCTCTAATTTTGTGTTGGCCGATGAAATTAATCGGGCCCCCGCAAAAGTGCAAAGCGCGTTATTAGAAGCTATGCAAGAACGCCAAGTTACCATTGGAGAAACAACATATAAATTAGAAGAACCATTTTTGGTACTAGCAACTCAAAACCCGATAGAACAGGAGGGGACTTATCCTTTGCCGGAAGCTCAAGTTGACCGTTTTATGATGAAAGTAATTGTGTCTTATCCGAAAAAGGAAGAAGAGAAAATAATTTTGCATCAAAGTATTACGCGTGAGTATACCACGCCAAAACCTGTATTAAAACCTGAAGATATTATAAGAGCTCGTGCTTTGGTTCGTGAAGTCTATCTGGATGAAAAAATAGAAAATTATATTACCGATATTATTTTTGCAACTCGTTTTCCGGAAGAATATAATTTGCCGAAATTGAAAAACTTAATAAGTTATGGGGCTTCTCCCCGTGGATCTATCAATCTTGCTTTAGCTGCAAAATCATATGCTTTTATGAAACGTAGGGGGTATGTAATTCCCGAAGATATTAGAGCCATATGTATGGACGTGCTGCGCCATCGAGTAGGATTAACATATGAAGCAGAAGCTGAAAATATTACGTCTGAAGAAATGATCAATGAAATTTTGAATACAGTAGAAGTTCCTTAGTCTGTTAAAAGTGGCGAAGTATAACAAAAAAGATTTTGTTTTGTTTGTCAAATGAAAGTATCTGTTTAGAAAGGTATAACATCATGAACATATAAATAATGATAGATACAGATTTATTAAAAAAGGTTCGAAGAATAGAAATCAAAACCAAAGGTCTTTCGAAACAAATGTTTTCGGGAGAATACCATAGTGCATTTAAAGGGCGAGGTATGGCCTTTAGTGAGGTGCGTGAATATCAGTTTGGTGACGACATTCGAAATATTGATTGGAATGTAACAGCTCGGTTGAATCATCCTTATGTAAAGATTTTTGAAGAGGAACGAGAGCTAACAGTTATGTTACTGGTTGATGTCAGCGGATCACATCGATTTGGAACTCGACAACAATTTAAGGAAGAACTTTTGGCAGAAGTTGCTGCCATTTTGGCATTCTCTGCTATTCAAAATAACGATAAAGTCGGTGTGATATTTTTTAGTGATAAAATTGAAAAATTTATTTCACCCAAAAAAGGTTCTACACACATACTGAGAATTATTCGCGAGCTTATCGACTTTAAACCAGAAAGTACCGGGACAAATATAACAGAAGCACTACGTTATTTTACAAGTGTTATTAAAAAGCATTCAACAGCTTTTTTGCTCTCTGATTTTTATGATGAAAATTATGAAGATGCATTAAAAATAGCATCAAAGAAACATGATATTGTAGCTATCCAGATAACCGATCCCAATGAAAAACAATTGCCGGATTTAGGTTTAGTAAAGTTTTTTGATCCGGAAACTCAAAAAACGTTATGGATGGATACTTCATCGAAAGAAATTCGAAATGATTTTGCAAATGCATATAAAGAACATGCAAAACATGTAATGGAAGTTTTCAAAAAATATGGGATCGATAACATAGAAATACATACAGGCCAAGATTATATAAAGCCGTTAATGAAATTGTTTAAACAAAGAGAACGAAAATTGTAATGCAATTTATGAAGAAATTGAAAATCGCATATATGGTTTTTGCATTGATAAGTATTGCTTCACAGGGGCAAATAAACTTTCGTGCAACATTGGATTCCTCAACCATAACTATTGGAGACCAAGTTCAATTAACGCTTTCGGCTTTCAATTCCGGAAAAGCGCATTTATTTTTTCCTACATCCGAAGAGTTATCAAGAAACAATATTCAAGTAATAACTCAGAGATATGATACCACATTCGATGCTTCGGGGAAAATACTATCGTATAATCAAAAAACGATTCTTACTTCCTTTGACGAAGGAATCGATACCTTGAGCGATCTTTTTATACGTTACCAGTATCCGAACGATTCGGTGATGGAGTATAAAATGGAAACATTGTTTTTGCAAGTCTTAGGCGTAGATGTAGATACTACGTTGGCAATTAAAGACATCGCCGGAATCGTCAAAGTGCCTTATACATTTCGTGATTTTTTACCATGGATTTTGTTGGCATTGGGTATTGTGCTGCTTGCCTTTTTGGGGTATTATTTTTATAAACGTATCAAGAACAAAAAACCTTTAATTCCCATAACTAAAGTGCCAGAGTTGTTGCCGGAAGAAAAAGCATTACAGTCATTAGAAGCCTTGCGTATTTTAGGACTTTGGAAGAAAGGGCAAATTAAAGAATATCATACTCAATTGACGGATATTATCCGTACATATCTAGAATCCCAGTTCGGTATTTTTGCTGTTGAAATGACTTCAGATCAGATATTAGAAGCATACGCGGCTATACGTAACATGCCACAAGATTCTTTTGCAAAATTACGGCAGATATTACAAATAGCGGATATGGTGAAATTTGCTAAGTCGGAACCTTTACCAAACGAACACGATATGTCCATGAGTAATGCAGTAGCATTTGTAGAAGAAACAGCCCGTATTGTAGTGGAGCAAAGAAAAACGTTGGCTTTGAAAAAACAGGAAGCCGAAAAAAGAGAAGTCGTAGAATCTGAAAAAAACAATGAATAGATTATGTTGTCATCCATAGTATTTGAGAATCCCGAATTTTTAGTGGGTTTGAGTATAATCCCATTGTTAATAGTATGGTACGTACTACGTTACCGAAATCAAAAACCTGCATTGCAATTTTCGAATATTGCATGGTTTAAAGGACATAAAAAAACAATGCGGCAACGCATGTATCCGATGCTCTTTGTATTGCGTATGGTAGCCCTTACAGCATTGATTATAGCAATGGCTCGCCCTCAATCTAAATTGAGTAGGCAAGAAATGAAAGTGGAAGGTATTGACATCATATTAGCAATGGATATATCGGGAAGTATGCTTGCAGAAGACTTTAAGCCCAATCGATTGGAAGCAGCTAAAAATGTTGCAGAAGAGTTTATAAAAGGACGAAATAACGACCGAATCGGATTAGTAGAATTTGCCGGAGAAGCATTCACTCAAACTCCGTTGACAATAGATCATAATATCTTGTTATCCCAGTTAGACAAAGTAAAAAGTGGGATTATTGAAGACGGTACTGCCATAGGAGATGGTTTGGCAACCGCAATAAATCGAATAAAAGAAAGTAAGGCTGTTAGTAAAGTGATTATTTTACTGACGGATGGTGTTAACAATAAAGGTGCGGTAGATCCGAAATCGGCGGCTGAAATTGCGGCTCTTTATGGTATACGCCTGTATACAATTGGCCTGGGAACAAGAGGCTTAGCTCCTTATCCGTTTCAAACTCCCTTTGGGATACAATATCAAAGTATTCCGGTCGAGATTGATGAACCCTTGATGGAAGCTATGTCGGAAAGTACAAATGGAGGAAAGTATTTCAGAGCCACCAATAAAAAATCATTGGAATCTATTTTTGCAGAAATTGATAAAATGGAAAAAACTAAGATTGATGTAACACAATACAATCAGACAAAAGACGAGTTTATGCCGTTTTTGAT
>CAYYUE010000096.1:0-8667 GCA_964474745.1 uncultured Bacteroidaceae bacterium
GTCCACCATTAGGAAACATGAATGGAGTTTCACTTCCCCAAAGTAATTTTAATGAAACAAATAGTATATAATTCAATACCAACAAAATTACAGCTATTGCACCATATAGAATAAGCATTCTCAATCGTTTTTTAGTATATTGTGGAAATCGCAAACCAAACCAGTTGCTTATTCGAATTACAGAAAATCCTAAAATATTAAACATCAAAGCAAAATACAGGCACATTCCCATAATGGATACGACGGATTGTGGAATAAATACATCCGAAAAATTAGCAATAAAAAAACACGATAACAAACCTAATCCAGAAAAAAGAACACTATATACAAGTTTTTTATAAATACCTCTATTATGTCTTTTTCTTCTATTCATTATCAAATATTTTTCATTCACAAAGATACTCAAAAAATCAAATTTCATTACTAATATTCATTTATTGCTTTCAGCAATCCTGAATAATAACCTTGAGCCTCGGCCTTAGCTTGAATATAATTCAACTGCGAATTTAAACGATATGTTTGCGCATCAAGAGTTTCAAGTACTGATATCTTACCTTCTGTATATCGTTCTAATGCTTTTTGTTCGTTTTCGCGAGCCTTTTCAAGCGATGAGGTGGATAGACGTACTCGTTGTAGGGCTTGCAAAAGTGCTATACGAGCCGTCTCTATCTCCGTATTTACCTCATCTGTTACCTGATTCAAATAATCGGTTGCCATACCCACATGTTGTTCTCCCATGCGTTTTTGGCTTCTTCGCTTACCCCACTCAAAAATAGGAACGGAAAGTTGTGCATATACAGCATAGTTCCAATCCATGTCCGGACGAAAATTATATCCGGGAGAATTGTAGCTTCCTCCGACACCTACATATAATTGAGGTTTAAACTGAGCGTCATCCAGCTGAGAACGGTATTTGGTTATGGTAATTTGTTCTTTCGCTGTTCGCAATTCGGGACGACGATCTCCGTTTTTTACAAGCATCGAATCCGATATTTTCACCAGTGGAACTTCATAATCTACAGTTGTTCGATTGTGTAAATCAACACCAATCAACGCATTCAATGCCATTTGTCCAACGATAAAATTATTCTTTACTTTAAGTAACTGAAAATCAGCTTCATTAAGCTTCACTTCAGCCATCAATAAATCTTGAGGATCTACCAACCCTACGTCAACGCGGTTTTGAATAATATCAACTAGCTGAGCCACTGAATTTCGAAAATCTGTACTCACGCCAATCATCTCATAACGAGCAACAGTGCTCCAATACTGAATATCGGTTTGATATAAAACAGCTGTCCGTGCAATTTCGGCTTCATTTTCAGCTACAACTTGTTGACTCTCTGTTAATTTTATAGTATTCAATAACTTACCTCCTGTATAAACCGGTTGTAATAGGGACAACGAAGCTCCATATTGTACATGTTGCCCCTGAAAACTTAATGGAGATCCTAATGTTGGAATATGCAACATTAATTGCATCGGATTCTCGGTGTATTGAAATTCAACATTAGCTGACAGCTTAGGTTTCAGATCCGCTCGTGCCATTTTTTCCATCTCCAAACTAACTCGGATATTTTTCTCTGCAGCTTTTAAACTATGATTATATTGAATGGCCATGTTTCTATATTTTGCCAACAACGTATCTTGTTCTGCTAAAGCAAAAAGACAAAAGATATTGCAAATTATCGTTAAAAAAAACTTCTTCATACTGATTTATCTTTTATTTTGTAAAACCATGCATATAAGGCGGGGGTAACAAAAAGAGTCAGAATTGTAGCAAAAGTAAGCCCAAAAATAATGGTTGCTGCCATTCCTCCAAAAGCTACATCAAACAGCAAAGGTACCATTCCGAAAATGGTGGTAATGGCGGCCATTAATACCGGACGTGTTCGCGACACGGTAGCTTCTACGATAGCAACATAAGGAATAACTCCTTTTTTACGTTGGAGATTAATTTCGTCGAGTAGTACAATTACATTTTTGATAATCATTCCCAGCAATCCAAGCCAGCCGGCAATAGGGAAAAAACCGAATTCAAAACCGGTCAACAACATACCAATAGCCACTCCAATAAGAGACAACGGTAAGATGCAGAGAATAATAATGGGTTCCCGAAAATTGGCAAACAATGCAACCAATATTACTACTAATAATAAGAAGGCGACAGGGAAAAATTTTACCAATGCCTGCATCGCTTCATTTTGATCTTTAACCTGTGAATCCCAAAAAAAAGAATAGCCTTCAGGTAATGCAATGTTTTCTATTTCGGATCGAATTTCATTATGTACTTCTGCCATTGTATATTGCGGTTTTACGCCACACATGGCTGCCATGGAAAGTTGGCGATTGTAGGTACGTATTTGCGGATATTCCCATGCGGTTTCAATACCTTGGCACACTTGAGACAAGGGTGCCGAATTATCACCATTCCAAACAGAAAAACATCCTAAAGATGCCACTGTATTCATATTTTCCACATCGGATTTTAACAACACCGGAACTTGTTTTTCATTGTCGCGATAAACTCCTACAGGAAAACCATCACAAATAGATTTTACGGATTCCATCATCGCTGATTTGGTAATTCCCGCCATTCCTGCTTTCACAGGATCGTAAACAGGACGGATCATCATAGTCATATTACCCCATTCATTACGTGCATCAGCCACTTTTGGGTTTTTACGCATAATTTCTATAGCGACTCCTGTAAGTGAATCCAAAACAGCTGCATCTGGGCCTAAAAATCGAGCTTCTATAACAGCCTCTGTCAAAGGACTCAACTCAAATTTATTTACCTTTATAAAAGCTTTAGGGTATTTTATTGCAATGGAATCCTGTAAAATAGCATACAGTTCTCGAGACAATTTTGATGTTTTAGATTTTACTAAAACCTGCGCATAATTAGATTGCGGGCCAAATGCGACATTTGACAAATAATACCGTGGTGGAGTGCGCCCTATAAAAGTGAATACTGTTTCCGTTTGATCATACTGTCGAATATATTCGGACATATCAGTTACTATGGCATCGGTTTCTTCTATACGGGTACCTTCGGGAAACCATACGTCGAGAGTGAAATAAAGCTTATCCAGAGAAGGAACAAATACTTTGGGTATATATCGAAAACTAAATGCCGAAAGCAAAAGCAATACTATCAAGCAAATTAGAGTAATCCGTTTATATTTGATTACAAACCGCAATGCAGAACGAAAAGCATCGTAAGCTTTTCCTCCGAAAAGTACCAATTTCAATTCTTCCGGACGTGGACGTCGAGCAAATTCTTGAATGAAAAAAGGAGTTTGCGTAAGGGCAAAAACCCAACTAAACATGAGCGATACTCCAATAACAACAACCAATGAGGATAATAATTCTCCCGTAATATGAGGAGAAAAATAAATAGGCAAAAATGTTAAAATAGCAATTACTGTGGCCGCTAATAGTGGTATAGAAGTAGCGGAACATGCACGCATAATAGCAACACGTTTTCGCATACCACGTTGCATATTTACTAAAGTGGAATCGGATACTACAATAGCATTATCAACCAACATGCCCATAGCTATAATAATAGCAGCTAATGACATTCGTTGTAGTGCGATTCCATTGGCATACATCACAATCAAAGTGGCAAAAATGGAAAACACCAATCCGCTTCCTACCAAAATTCCATTTTTAAATCCAATAAAAAATAATAAAATAATAATGACCGTAAGCACTGAAACAATAAGATTAATAATAAATCCTTGATTTGCGATATCCGACTCATATCCTTGGTCGTAAATAGAAATCAATTCATACCCTTGAGGAAGTTGATGCCTAAAAAAATCAATATGCTCAGCAACATTTTTTGCCATCTCTACTACATTTCCGGTAGGTACGGTTGAAATAGCAATGCCAATAGCATTAACACCATCTATTTTCATTACATTAGACGGAGGTATTTGGTAAGATTCTTCAATTTGGGCTATATCGGAAAGTAAAAAATGTTCACCCGTTTTCGATACGATGGTTATATTTCGGATATCATCCAATGAATAGAAATTACCCGTTGATTCAATACGAATTCGTTTTTCTTCAGTTTCAATAGAACCTGCATCAACAATTTTGTTTTGAGAAGAAAAAGCATGTATTATATCGGCGGTGGTAATACCACTACGACTCATAACCGCAGGATTTATGGTTACATCAATTGTGGGTGTTTGAACTCCATAAATTTCTACTTTAGCAACGTCTTTTACTGTAAGCAAATCGTTTTTAATACGTTTTGCTTCTTTTTCCATTTCACGATATGAATGTCCTGTCGCAGTAAGTCCATAGAAAACACCAAGTACATCTCCAAAATCGTCGTTCACAATAGAAGTTGCGGCTCCCGAGGGTAATTTTGCTTGCACATCATTCACCTTACGACGTAGCTTATCCCATAGTTGCTGCATTTCGTCAGCACGAATTTCCTTTTTTACAAAAACAGTAATTTTTGATAACCCTGCTCTACTCTCAGTTTTCAAATAATACAATTCTCCCAACGACTGTATCGCTTCTTCAAGCACGTCGGTTACTTGTGTTTGAACTTCACTCGGCGAAGCTCCGGGATACGATGTAAGTACCAACGCTTGTTTAATAGTAAAAGGGGCATCTTCCAATTTTCCCATTTTTACATAAGAAAACACTCCACCTAACAGTACAAATATTAAAATAAGTGTAGTTAGAGCTTTATTCTTTAGAAAATACTGAATAACTTTCATTTGTATAATCTTTATTTTTTATGTTTTATTGTAGATGGAATATATCATGACCCCACCTGTTATGATTAGTGCAGTTATTAAGATATATGATTATTTCTTGATATTTTATTTTGACGTCGAAATATGAACTTTCATTCTATCGGAAAGAAATCGCAACCGACTTGTTGCCACCTGATCCCCATAGGAAAGTCCCGAAGAAATGATTACCATTCCATTTTGACGCAAATCTCCGATTCGTACTTTTTGTTGAGTCACACATCCCGTTTCAGGATGATAAAGCCACACAAAATCACCCACTTCAGGATTATGACATAAAGCTGTTTGGGGAATAATCATCTGTAAAGAATCATTCGTTGGAGGCATAGAGAACAATACTTTTCCTGATATGCCAGATAAAAATCGAGTAGTCGTATTGTCAAAAACGGCTGTCAACAAATAGGATAAATTATTGGGTGTCGTACTTTTGGAAATCCCAATAATATCAGCTGAGAAAGAGTGTTCGGGCATTTCATCGAAATAGAATTTAAGTTCTCTTTGGTTTTGAATTTTCGATACTATTTCTTGCGGAAGGTATACTTCAATTTTCAATTTTTCTATATCCACCAACGATACTATAGGTTGCGAGACCTTCACCTCCTGAAAATTTTCAATATATACCTGATCAATATATCCAGAAAATGGAGCTACCAATCTGGTATCATTGCATTCGTTAAGGGCTGTCTCGAAATTCGCTTTAGCTGAAAGAAAATCAGCTTTGACTTTTTCATAATTGCTTGCGGAAATATTGTTTTTTTGAAATAACACTTCAATACGCTCATATTCAGCCTTCGCTTGGTGATAAATAGCTTCTGCGCGTTGTTTCCGAACTTGAAAATCACGAGCATCCATTTCAGCTATAGATTCCCCTTGTTGGAAAAAATTACCAGGGTGTACATCAAAACGATATACCCAACCCTCAACACGAAAAGAAAGCTCAGAAGTTCTATACGGTCGCGCAATAAAAGGAAATTCACCGTTTCTAGAAGCGTCTTCTTGCTGTGCAATAGCAACAGTAATATTGGGTAAAACATCAGCAGTTTGGTTACCCGAACCACACGAAATCAAAACGACAAAACAACACCCAACAGTTATTTTTTTTAAAATGGAATATAACATACGACTCATTTTAGGAATGCTTTTATATAAAAATCAATTGCAAAAATAAAATCAAAGAATCTATCAGAATACATTTTTTTTACTGAAACGGTAATTTTGAAAGACGAAACGGAATATCAGAAGATAGAGAAAATAATCAGCCAATCAATAAAGTATCGAAAAATGGATTTGAATAATTTAATACTTGAATTTCAGCCTCTATAATGCAACTGAAAATGATGTAAAATACTTTAAAAATAGATTTTACTGATGAAGCATGTAAATAAATACACATGGTTACATATTATTAGCGAAGATTAATAGTTAATAAAATATGATCAATACAAAATCTCATTTATTTTTACAGAATCCCATTTTACCCATTTGAAATATCATATGAAGATAACAATTGTTGAAGATGAACCAAATATTGTTTCCTTTTTGGAACGAGGGCTAACAGAAAATAATTACAAAGTACAAGTAGCTTGCAATGGAGAAGATGGTTGGGAGCTCCTCCAAAACAATAATGCGGATTTGATTTTGTTGGATTTAATGTTGCCGGGAATTATAGACGGTTGGGAGCTTTGCAGGAAATTTCGTGAAAAATTCGGATACGAAACGCCAATATTGATGCTTACAGCGTTAAATACTATCGACGACATTGTAAAAGGGTTAGACGTAGGTGCTGATGACTATTTGGCAAAACCTTTTCGTTTTCAGGAATTATTGGCACGTGTCAACGCATTGTTGAGACGAAACACTAAAAAAGAAATAAATCTATTGCAATTTTCAGATCTTACATTGAATCGTAAAAATAGAACTGCAACTCGAGGAAATCAATTGTTTAATCTTACCGTCAAAGAATTTCGGTTATTGGAACATTTTATGCTACATCCGGAAACGGTACTTTCTCGTACCCAATTACTAGAGCATGTTTGGGACATATCATTTGACCCCAATACAAATGTAGTAGATGTATATATAAACTTTTTGCGAAACAAAATCGATAGAAATTTCAATATTAATTTATTACACACTATAATAGGAGTGGGTTATGTCTTAAAAGAAGAAAACAGTATGCTACATGAAAATTAAACGGAAAATATCACTTTTTTATCTTTCAATTACATTTGCTATTATTTTAGTATTCTTTTTTGCTATCGATTTTACTGTAAATAAGTATATCAATATGCTATATCAAGATTATTTATTGGAGAAAGCAATACTTACGGCCAAAAAACATTTGGAAAAAGATGAAGTATCAGAATCGGAATACGAAGCAATACTGAAACATTATTCTGAAACAATGCCTGAGACCAAAGAATATGTAATCAATATCGACAGTTCTCATGTACTTTCTAATTACCTTACACCTCAGCAAATTATAAAAATTAAACAAAACGAAATATTACACTTTAATAAACAAGGGGAATCTTTTACAGCCATTTATTACTTGGATAATCAAGGGAATTTTGTAGTGTTAATTGCAGCTTATAATACGTATGGAGAAAGTATACAGAAAACATTACGGCAAATTTTAGGTATTGCCCTCTTCATATCCATATTTATTCTTTTTATTATAGGAGAATGGTATGCCTGTCGTATTTTCAATCCGTTAAAAAAAGTGATATCCCAAATTAGAAACATTCGAAGTCATAATCTAAACAACCGTATAATGTATCCTCACAACGATGAATTAGCCGAACTTACACATACGCTCAATCGAATGTTGGAAGAATTGAATGTGGCATTTAAAGCTCAACAATCATTTGTATCTAATGCATCACATGAATTAATGAATCCGTTAACAGCAATTTTAGGCGAATGTGATATAACATTGTCTAAAGATCGTTCTACGCAAGAATATCAAGATTCGCTACGACGAATTGCTACAGAAACGGAACGTCTGGAATCTTTGATACACAATTTGTTTATACTGGCTAAATCGGATTTGGAAATTTTACACAACCATTTAGCTGAATTAAATTTAACCGAAATGATAGGGTCTTTATGCACTACTTTAGAGAAAAGATACAATATTCCTATTTTATTCCATTCATCGCAAAAGCAATGTATTATAAAATGCAATTTAGAATTGATGCGAATTGCACTAACCAATCTTATTGATAACGCTTGTAAATATGGCCTGGGCAATCCGGTTTCGGTAACATTACACCATACTCAGCACAACATGGTTTTGACAGTCATAGACCATGGAATCGGAATACCTCCGGAGTCATTACCATTCATATTTCAATCATTTTATCGTGCATTTAACACAAGTCCATACCAAGGTCACGGCATTGGATTGTCATTGACATATCATATTATAAAAGCAAATAATGGAACCTTAACACTAAAGTCAGAAATGGGACACTATACGGAAGCAACGATTGTATTGCCTACTACAAATAAGGAATTTGAATAATTAGAGTACAATTTATTTTCCTTACCTTTGCATCATAAATAGGTATCAATCCAAATCTAAGCAAAAATGAAATACTCAAAAATGAACTTTTTTTTATTCATCGTAGCAGCTTGCATACTTCTTGTCGGAGTTATGTTGAAAATAATGTCTATCCCGTTGAGTTCTTTGCTTATCGTTACAGGTTTATTATCCGGCAGTATTTTATCCATAGTCATCGCAACAAAAGAAAGGAATAGAATGAGTCGATTAAAAAAAGAAAATATGGAATTACACAAAAAACATAATAACAAAAAAAATAATTCCTAACCAGTATTTATTGAATCTTGAATTGGCTACATAACATTCTTATATAGATTTTTA
>CAYYUE010000097.1:0-8538 GCA_964474745.1 uncultured Bacteroidaceae bacterium
ATATTCTATTGATTTATAAATAGATATTTTTGCAATATGAATGAAATACTGGATAATATTAAGGCAATTCGCACTAAATTAGGGTATTCGCAAGAATATGTTGCCTCAAAATTGAATATGGAACAAGGAAGTTACGCTCAAATCGAGAATGGAAAACGAAGATTACGATACGATATGTTAGAGCAAATTGCAATAATATTCAATTGCCATACAGTAGACATCATTACTTTTCCAGAGAAATGGAGTCGTATACAAAATTGTGAATCTGAACCTGTCGAAGTAACTCTTATGGTAAAGCTTCGTAATGCACAAAAAGAAGAAGTACTTAGAACCGTATTCGGAACAGAAGGAGTTGAAATTCTCACTCAATAAATTAAATGTTTCTCTATTTTCGTAAAACGAATTTTATCTACACATATAGTTCTTCATTATAAAAATTCTTGGTATGTGTAGAATAACAACAAAATATTACAAAATAATTTATTATTCATATCAATCCCACTTTTGATTGCGTAGCAAGTATAAATAAGTAGCAATCCTATGATTAACAAAAAAATGTTTTTTTTCTTGGGGAAATCGGGACATATATGTTATGTCATTACTATCGGGACATAAAGGAATAGGGATACAACATGTTGTATAATCCATATTATTCGTGTAAATAGCATCTTGTATTCGTCCCATATTTCCACCAACATATTGTTGAATTTTTTTCCCAAAATAATAAGTCATATCACGCTGTGCATCTTTCAGATCATCGTAGATTGCATTTATTTTTCTACGAATTAAAAATCGTACCCAAAAAGGTTTCATTTTTTCAATCACTGCTTCAGCATCGGAAAACGGATTCAAAACAACTATATCGGAGATCTGTTGTATCGACAATGGAAATTGCGGAACCCAATCCCACATATTAAAAACACGATATGCCCATCCTCCACGGGTACAGTATTCCAAGTCTTGTACATAATTCAGATTTCCAGGTTTAGGAGCTGCATTAGCATAAATCTTAAACAATATATCGGAAGATACCCGATTCGAATAATGTAAATATGAAAATACTAAAAGTGATAATACACCTCCTTGGCTGTGCCCTGAAAGAATTATATCACGATATCCTCTTTGATGCAATTGATTTATTATAGGAATCATATCGTTGGCCAATATAGTTGCAGCATAAGCCCACCCTGCATGAACAGAAGCATGGTGCATTCGAGCAAAACAATATGTGTAAACCGTATCTTTGTAACGAAACTGTCCTACAGATGGTACCATAGCCATATAAAAGTTTTCAATCCAACCATCTTTCCCATAACTTCCTCGAATAACAATGTATGCAACAGTATCGTTAGTCCAAAGTTCCCATTTATTTGATAAAAAAAAATCTGGAGATTCGTATTCACACTTATATCCTAGCATATTTAAGTCAGTTGTATACACACAGGATGTATCCATCATTACGGCACTTATTTTTAATGCTATTTCACATTCATCAACACAAAAATTGGGCTGCAAATGTCGCTGTCCAAAAGCATTATGCAATAAAGTCAATGTAAGCACTGACAATACAATTTTTTTGTTCATATAATATTCAGAAATTATAATAAGCACAAAACAGAAGATCATTCATTATGTTTATTTTTATTCAAGGATGTAGGTTGAAATCATATTTCTATTTATCACAGTCAATTAGCTACAATACAAAATTTATATTGATTTTTCATAACTAAAATAGTGAAGAATTATCAACTTATGTAAAGTTCATATATCATATGATGAGAATATTATACTTTAAGGAAGTTCGTAGTTTCTCTTATTAGAAAAATTAATATCATCTATGAACTAGAATCTTTTTTGTTGTAAACAAATCGGATAATTGCTTTTGTTGCATCGTCAATTTTATACCTATCATCAATACGAGAACCAATAATCCACATAATTTTGTCTTCGACGTCGCATAATAACCATGCATTTTCTTTATCCACTAATGAATATTTTGCATCCTTAAAAAAGTCACTTATTTTTCGCTTGCCTTTCATTCCAAGAGGTTGAAATTTATCTCCTGCTTTCCATTTTCTTATATGGAGTGGGAATTGAACTTTTGCAACATCAAAATAAGCATCACTCGATTTAAACTCAAGTTCACAATCATTCTCTCGTTGAATTATCGTTTTTTGTAAACAAACAGGTTCATGAATTTCCAATTGATATTCCTCGAATAAAAATATTTCCACTTTTTTTTCTTGTAGGGGATAAATCAAAATGTATTTGCGATCTTTTATTAATCGGTGCGACATGGATAAAAACTGTTTTCCTGAAATACTTTCTAAGGAATTTATAACATTCTTTACGACCGACTTTGAAAAACCGAAAGGATATAAAAACTCGAAAAGATAGGATTGGATAGGGTACAATTGTTTCAACTTTTGAATAGCTATCCGAAATCCTTCTTTATATGGTTCCACGATTTTTTTTCGCTTTTCCTCTATAGTTTGATTATAAATTATTTCCGCCTCACAAATATGTTGAATATTCATTTGCATGGTTTTATCAATTGCAGGAGCTATAGTCCGAAGTAATGGTAACAGTTGATGACGAATTTGATTCCGTTTATATTGTATTGTTTTATTTGTAATATCATCCTTATATTCGAGATTATTTTCTTGCACATACTGCTCAATTTCAGCTCTACTGAACGATAATAAAGGCCTAATAATATTTCCATTTTTTCTTAATATACCATGTAGTCCTTTAATTCCGGTTCCTCGCATAAGGTTCAAGAAAAAAGTCTCTGTTGCATCATCTCGATGATGTGCGGTTGCCACATAAATATAATTATACTCTTGAATTAATTGTTGAAAAAAATCATATCGCAAATTTCGCGCTGCTTCCTCTATGGAAACTTTTTGAGAAGCTGCATATTTTCGAGTATCAAATTTTGCGACATGTATGGGAACTTGATAGAAAGATGCCAAACGGCAAACAAATTGCTCGTCCCTTTCACTATCATTTTCTCGTAAAGCAAAATTACAATGCGCTATTGCAAAAGAAAAACCAGCCTCTTGAAACAGTTTACATAATGTAACAGAGTCCATACCTCCACTTACTGCCAATAAAATACGTTCATGTTTTTGAAATAAATTTGTTTCTTTTATTTCTTTTACAAATCGTTTTAATATATCCATCATTTAAATTCAAAAACCGTTTCTATAAAAAAGGGATGAACGGCATGTCCATCCCTTTCGAAAATCTCTATTGTTATCACTATTTTCTGAAAACCATTTTTTTCATTAATCGTTTTCCATTAAATTCAATACCGTAGTAATAAATTCCAGTTGACAAATTGGAATACGAGAAGTCAATTGTATGTTTTCCTTCTTCATAATAATTGTTTGTCTGATGAATTAATGTTCCTAACGTATTAACGACAAAGAAACGAACTTTTCCAGAAGCAGGAATTGTAAATTCTATCGTTGTTTTATCTTTAAATGGATTTGGATAGTTTTGTTTCAACAATAAATTATCCATATCAACTATATCTTTTACTCCTTGCATATAATCGGTAACAACAACTATGTCGGTTTGATTATTTGAAGCAACAGCATCATTGGCAGCCATTACAATTCCCGAGCCAGAGTAGGTTCTTGTCGGACTTTTATCAATAGTTCCAGACATTTCTATATATCTACTTGTTCCGGGCATTATAGGTCCTGGTCTTGTTCCTGAAAGTTGCTTCCCGTTAATAACGGCTCGTCCAGGTATTGAACTTGTAACAACAGTTGTTCCTATATTCGTAATTTTTAGAAATACACGACACACAGGATTTTCATTCTCTTCTACAAAAACGGAATCTGCTCGTACGTCGGTATGTCCGGGTACTATCAAACTTGTCGTATCGTTCGAACGGTCTATATCTCCTACTGCATTAACAAAAGCTGTAACAACATTATATGGGCTTTCTCGGTTAGGTAAAATATAATCGAATACAAAAATAACCGTATCCAATGCTGCAAATGGTTCTCTTCTGACAAATGTTTCTCGAATTATAGTAGTTGGGTCATTATCATAATACAAACCCACCGTAAATCCGTTAACACTTCTAGATCCAATATTTAGAATCTTAACACCAACATATGTGTCGTTATAACTTTTAGATAAAATAATTTCCACAGGTGTTATATCCGTTCTGGCTGACACTCCATGTATTCTTGTTGTAAGGGAATCATTATATACATATTCATCTCCTTCAAGTAATGTAGCTGCTTTTAATTCCATTGAACCCATCGTAGCGTAAATCTTCTTTTTGAACGTATACGTATAATATTCAAATGTTCCTAAAGAATGTCCCAATAGTTCTACAAAATCAATTGTTTCAACAACCGATGGGTTTCCATTAAATGAATAGCTTACCGGCATTATAGTTAATGGAGTTTCTCCAAAATTCCGAACTCGAATAGCAACACGTAGGGAATCTCCTGCTATAACTTCTGCTATTGGTAAAACAAATTCGCCCATACCGGCATCTACATGCAACGGAGATAAGTAGAAATTTTTACAGGTAGAATCATTATCCCAATACACATCTTGTTCGTTTATAGTATAGGCGCAAATATTAAACGTATCCGGCATTGTTTTCTGAATTGTAAACATATTTTGCGAGAATTCATACATTGCTGTATCATTAGGAGCAAGGATACCTGTCCATGTACCTCTTTTAGGTAATGCCGATCCTGTTGGATGATAGGCCAGATTTACACTGCGAATCGTATCATATCCATAGTTCTTAATTAAAACTTTTGGAGCTATTGTCTGTCCAAATTTTGGCTCTGTCGGATGAATAATATCAACAACACCCACATCTACTGCCCGCTGAGCTCTCTTAATTGAAAAATCATCAATTGCACAACCATCTCCTGCAGCTGCTCCAACTTCAGCGATAAATATGATCCTAAACTGTATATATTGAGAAAAATCACCTGTAGATGAAATTCTAGTTAATGGATACCAATATTTTTGGTATGTATTACCGGAATTGATCCCTGTAAATGAAGTTTCCTCTGTATACCAGCTATTTGAAGCTGGATCGTTTTTCATTCCTACAGATTTCCATTTATTCATATAATTAAGATACTCTATTTTTACAACAGTATTTGCTGCTAAAGCGCGTTGCATCCAGAATGTCAAAGTATCCGGTTTTATCTGCGCTATATTAAAAATAGGAGTATACACAATACTTCTGTTTCCATAAGCGCCACTGCTAACGGTTGCATCCAAGTCAGTAGTCCATGCATTAGGAAGGCTCTTTGCTGAAGTAATACGATTTTTTGCCGGAGTACCACATTCCCAATAATTTCTATCATAAACAGTCTTCCCTGAAGGAGCATACATTTTTGTAGCAAAATCATCAAAATTATCTTTGTATTCTAATTTTAAGACATGGAACTTATGATATTCTTCAAAAACTCTATTATTTGTGGTATCTTGATCTCCTACATAATCAATCCATGCGGAGAAATGAGTAGTTCCTTCTGGGAAACGATATGCAGGTAGCGAAATGACCTCGGATTCCATGGAATTCAAAGTTCCTGTCCAAGTATAACTATGAGATAATACCGTATCTGGAGTGTAGCTGTAGTTTATAGTAAGTCCATTCAACGTGTTCGTTCCATAATTTGCCAGTAGCAATTTTATTGTTTTCACCGTATCTTCTCTATAAAACAAAGTCTTATTAGGTGAAACAATTCTTACCAAGGCAGGGTTTGCTGCTGGAGTTTTCATAATATTTACCAGATAATCTTGAATACAGCCTTCTGGCAAAGTCGGACAATTTGTTGGATTATGGACATAATTAGCCTCTGTTACAAAAATCCGCATTCGCCTATGTCCATAATAAGCTGTTTCCGGCACTTTAACCAGAATTTTAGCTGGAACACCTGCCGTTGTCGAATCCTTCATTACCAATTCGTTGGCATCAAATACACCATTACGATTCCAATCTATATAAGCTTGCACAAAACCTTTTTTTGTACTAGTATACAATTCATTATCTTGAAATGCAACAGATAATGTATCTGTCAAACCTTTATACAACGTTAATGTCGGTATTATTGGATTTTCATAATTCACTAAGTTAACATATCCATTCTTGATAGGAGGATAATAGTTAACATTGGTACTAAATTTCACTTGTGTTATATCCAATCCTTTCAAATTTGACACAGTTGGCGTACAATAAGTTGATTCATTTATAGGTGTTATTATTGTAGATATCGTATCATTTTCACGAGTCATCTCATTGGTTAAATCAGTCCACAAAGCAACTTTATATGTTTGAGATGGCACATTTGGAAATATTAATAACGAATCAAACGCAAATACATATTCTTCTCCCGGCATAATCACATTCGTACATATTTCTGTAACTTTCTGAAGCTCTGAATTAACATCCGTTGACTTATGTTTTTTATAAGTTACAGGAATATTTGAAATAGCTTGAGTCCCGTAATTTACCAACCGCACTTTTAATGTATCCTTGTTCATGTATATCTTATTCACCGGTTCTTCAAATCTTTTCGGAGCAGCATCAACTGCTACAGCAGGAAGAACAGTTATATTTAATTTATCATAGTAACTGGTACATGAGCTGGTGCTAATTGAAGACAAGTAATATACCGTATCTGAAAATATAATGTTTTCCATCATATAATTTGTAGACAAATTATAATTCGTCGGTTCGTAAAACGGCGTAGCAATAGAATCTCGATGCCATCTAATGGGACGATTTTGCGATTGTGATGCAAATAATTTCACTTTCGTTCCGTAAGGAATAATAGTATCTCGACCGACAGGAGTTACTGGGGTATGTAGTGATATAACTTCTTTTTTACCGGTTGTATCATTTAAAGGTTTAACGTCATATTGTAATTTTGCCCACGATTGTAGATTGACTTTTATATCTTTCAATAATCCGTATGGATAAATATCCACAGTTTGAGTAAAAGTAAGAACTTCCGTTGAGTTCACCGCCAATGGTTGTGGTAAATATACTATTTCTTGTGTTGGAATAGTTGGTAAATTTGGAGGAGAGGTGGTCGAACCTGTACTTGATTTAAATGTAGCTTGATACCCTATTTGCATCGGCATTGTTGTTGGAATTGTTTTGTTTCCAACATTTTTAACTGTAATTTTCACAATTGTATTAAACATTCTACAGTTTCCAGATGAAGTATCTATGGTTGTTTCCATTGCCTGCAAATTATAGGCAGGTTGTAAATAGAATTTACTATTTGTACAATCGTTATAAGATGCTGCATCATTTGGTAAACTGATACATGCCACTACTGTTTGGGTATCTATTAATCCTAATGATAATGGGATATATATAGAGTCTATAAATACTTGTTGCGGGCTCAACGCAGGAATTACTTTTTGATCACTTTGACAACCGGTACCTTCTATATAAGCCGACCAAGTTGCATAAGGCTCCAAAGAAGCTCCATTATTCAATATCCTAACACGAACTAGTAGAGAATCACTTTCTACACAATATGTTTGCATGGTAGGACTTAATATTTCCATCATTGCATAATCGTGTAAAGAGGGTGCAAATTCATATGCGCCAATACAGGGTCTTGGAATGGATAAACGAACTGTTTCATCTATATCATCCGTTACATCTACCAAATACTCTGCACTTCCTAATGTTGTTGCAAAAGATAACCGCAAATTCGTATCTGCCACAAAATAGACCACATTGTCTATAGAACTTCCATCTTGATGATTTAAAGCCCTCAAATTTGTCAAAGAGGTAGCTTCTGCTCCCCAATATGCAAATCTAGGTAAAGCGGGTTCACTATTGGAATAATAATTGTTAAAATCAGAGATCGACACGCCACCTAGTGTTTTCACGTAATATGCATATCCTTTCCCAAAGTTTGAAAAAATATTATTTTTGACAAAAACATTTGTATTGGTTCCAAATTCAGCTCCACGAGTTGTCATACCTCCGACCACTCTAGTAGAGTTAAAATATACATTCACATAATCTGAACTATCTACACAGATACCATATGACTGAGCAGTCCCCGTTCCACTAATAGAAACCATATTATTATACAATTGGCACGGAGTGATACTGTTTCCAATAGCTTTAGCAATTCTAATTCCCTTTTTAAGGCCATTTCGAACATCCAACATGATTATTTCATTTTTCTGGACATCAAAAGCACCATAATGTTCTGCCAAGCTGATACCTGTTAGTTCTCTATTATTTAGATTTGTACCTGTTTGAATAATGTTTTTAATTATGCTCACACCATTTACTTTACGGAGCGAAATACCTGCACTTTGAAAATTGGTTATCTTATTTGAATTTATAGTAATACTATCCATTAAATTATATTCGGCTCCAATATTATTTTTTATTGCAACATAACCACTATCTATATGATTTCTTCTAATCAAAATATTTGATACAGCCCTATTCAATTCAATAGCATTGGCCTTATTACTATTAACAATGGTTCCTTTTATCCGAAT
>CAYYUE010000098.1:0-8515 GCA_964474745.1 uncultured Bacteroidaceae bacterium
CTATGGAGTACATAGCAATATGGGATATACGAAATAGATAGGCTTTTCCGCAATCAGGTAGCTGCTGGAGTGATTGCAATTTTTCTGTTGAGAGTAAAAATGCAAATTAAAAAGAAAATTATTAAAGTAAAAATGAATATTTTAATTATTATATATAGAAAAAGTGTATTTTTTGCAATTCGAACAATTCGTATACTAACAACTAAATTACTGTAACATAAACCATATAAAGATATAACATAAAAGCAATAGCAGATATTACAATTGTAAGTATGCTATCAATATATAAAGCAATAGCAAAACATTATTGTTGTTCATAGTACCAAACTTCCACTACAAAAACTATCCTGAGCAAAAAATAATGTTCGCAGGTGTATCGCGGGCATTCTTGTTGGATAGAGGTTGTGGAAGACCTGGTACTAAATAGATTGTCCCGCGATTTTTTTAATATTTTTTCCCTCTTTCCAGCTTGATACGTTAAATTTATATCCTATTATTTTTACATACGGTCAGTACAACAACAATTTCATCCATTATAAAGTTTTTCGAATTTATCCGCTATGCAATTCATAGAGATTATTATAGTACAAATAGGTTTCTCTACCCATTGAAATACGGAACTTGTAAAGATTATTAATACCTCTTTCGGGTTCAAAAAAATCAAAAAAAAAATGTACTTTTGCAGCAAAAATTGTTATAAGATGTATCAACGTCGCAAATTATAACTATTGAGTATTATGAAAAATAAAACGTAATCATAGAAAACATGACAATACTTGAATCTATAAAAGACCTTGAACAGCGAAAAGAGGCCTTGAGGAGGTTTCTTTGATATAGAAAATTTAAATATTTTCATAACCGAAGAAGAAACAAAAACAGAAAATCCGGACTTTTGGAACGATCCTAAAATTGCAAAAAAAATTCTTACGGAAATCAAGAATAAAAAAATATGGACCACTGCATATAGCAATGTTGTATCGAGTTTTGACGACCTTATCGTGGTAAATGAGTTTTTCAACGAAGGTGAAGCCACTGAAGAAGAATTGAATAAGCAACTTACTGAAACGCAAAGCAGAATCGAAGAGTTGGAGTTCAAAAATATGCTCCGCAATGAATCGGATCGTTTTGACGCAGTGGTAAGTATTAATTCAGGCGCCGGCGGCGTAGAAAGTCAAGATTGGGCGGAGATGTTGATGCGCATGTACATTCGTTATGCCGATACTCATAATTATAAAGTATCCATTAGCAATGTACTCGACGGAGAAGGAGCCGGTATTAAATCCGTTACAATGCAAATTGAAGGAGAATTTGCATACGGCTTTCTAAAAGGAGAAAACGGCGTACATCGCTTAGTCCGAGTAAGCCCTTTCAACGCTCAAGGAAAACGGATGACTTCATTTGCCTCCGTTTTTGTAACTCCTCTTATCGACGATACAATCGAAGTGATCGTAGAGCAGTCGCGTTTAAGCTGGGATACATTCCGTAGCGGAGGTGCCGGCGGACAAAACGTAAATAAAGTAGAAAGCGGGGTTCGATTGCGTTATCAGTACAAAGATCCTTATACAGGTGCCGAAGAAGAAATTCTCATTGAAAATACGGAAACACGCGATCAACCTAAAAATAAGGAAAAAGCACTACGGTTGCTGCGTTCTCAGTTATACGAAAAAGAATTGAAACATCGCATGGAAGAGCAAATGAAAATTGAGGCAGGAAAGAAGAAAATCGAATGGGGCTCGCAAATACGAAGCTACGTTTTTGACGACCGTCGTGTAAAAGACCACCGAACAAACTATCAAACTTCGGATATAACAGGTGTTATGAATGGAGAAATAGACGATTTTGTAAAGGCATATCTAATGGAATTCGGAGGAGCATAAAATATGATTATCTATTAATTAAAAACACAAATAAAACCATAAAAAAAATGAATTTACCTAAAGTTGCTTCTATTAGCAAAAAAATTGTAGTTGCCTGTGTAGGACTATTCTTAGCCCTATTCCTTTTGGTACACTTGGGCATTAACCTTTGTTTGTTACGCCCCGATCATGGAGCTTGGTTTACAGCTGCAGCTAATTTTATGGGCACAAATTACGTTGTAAAAGTATTTGAAATCGTACTTATGATGGTTATTTTCGTGCACATCGTTCTCACAATTGCGGTGCAAATTCAAAACTGGAAAGCCCGCCCCGTGCGTTATCACGAATGCAGTAAAACAAAAACATCCCCCATGTCAAAGTATATGATTTGGACAGGAGGTTTGATCGTTTGTTTCTTATTACTTCATTTCATGAATTTCTATTTCGTTAAAATAGGATGGGTAGAAGGAGAATACATGATCAAAACAGAAAAGTTGATCACTCCTGAAATGCAGCAAGAATATCTAAAATTTTCACAGGGCCAACTACCCGAAGCTGAAGCTGCCGCTTTTCAAGAAAAAATGACAGCCATTCAAAGTCTTATGGAAAAAGCACAACAAGAAAATTTAATCTCTCCCAATGCAGAATGGATCAACCGTTTAACTCCGGAAGATATTGCTCCGTTACAACATGAAATAGAAGGGTTCGAGCCCGACTTTTATCATATGTCAATAAACTTATTCCAAAACAAAGCATATTCTATTGTATATATCATTTTATTTATTGTTTTAGGATTCCACCTTGTACACGCATTTCAATCTTCGTTCCAGACTTTAGGATTGAATCACAACAAATACAACTGTTTTATTAAAGCATGTAGCTGGATATACTCTATCTGCATAGCCGTAGGATTTTCTATTATACCTATTTATTTCATGTTTTTCTATAAATAATTTACGGATATGAGTACATTAAATTCAAAGATACCTGAAGGTCCATTGGCTCAAAAATGGACAAATTATAAAGCTTCTCAAAAATTGGTAAACCCGGCTAACAAACGAAAATTAGACGTTATCGTCATCGGTACGGGTTTAGCCGGCGCTTCAGCGGCAGCATCCTTGGGAGCCTTGGGTTTTAACGTAGATATTTTTTGTATCTCCGACAGCCCGCGCAGAGCGCATTCTATCGCTGCACAAGGAGGTATTAATGCGGCCAAGAACTATCCCAACGACGGAGACAGTATCGGACGTTTGTTTTATGACACCATCAAAGGGGGTGACTATCGCGCCCGTGAAGCCAATGTATATCGATTGGCGGAAGTAAGCAATTCCATTATCGACCAATGTGTAGCTCAAGGCGTACCTTTTGCTCGGGAATATAGCGGATTACTCGACAACCGATCCTTTGGAGGCGCACAAGTTTCGAGAACATTTTACGCTCGCGGACAAACGGGACAACAATTGTTATTGGGTGCTTACGGCGCTTTGAGTCATCAAATTGCCTGCGGATCGGTAAAACTGCATGAACGCCACGAAATGTTGGACTTGGTACTTGTGGACGGAAAAGCACGCGGTATCATTACCCGAGACTTGACCACCGGAGCTATAGAACGTTATGCAGCGCATGCCGTAGTAATCGCTACAGGAGGATACGGAAATGTATACTTTCTTTCCACTAACGCCATGAACTCAAATGGTTCTGCAGCATGGAATTGCCACAAGAGAGGTGCCTACTTCGCAAACCCTTGCTTTGTACAAATACACCCTACTTGTATTCCTGTTCACGGAGACTACCAGTCCAAACTAACATTGATGAGCGAAAGCTTACGTAACGACGGCCGTATCTGGGTTCCCAAAAAGAAAGAAGATGCCGAAGCCATCCGCGCCGGAAAGTTAAAACCTACCGATATTAAAGAAGAAGACCGCGATTACTATCTGGAACGTCGTTATCCCGCATTTGGGAATTTAGTTCCTCGCGACGTTGCATCACGTGCCGCCAAAGAGCGTTGTGATGCAGGATTCGGGGTAGGTTCTACAGGTTTAGCCGTATACTTGGATTTTGCATCGGCAATTCAACGCTTAGGACGTAACGTCATCGAAGCCCGCTACGGAAACCTATTCCAAATGTACGAAAAAATTACCGCCGAAAATCCCTATGAAACACCCATGATGATTTACCCGGCCATTCATTACACCATGGGAGGCATTTGGGTTGACTACGAACTGCAAACGACTATTCCCGGTTTATTTGCTACCGGAGAAGCGAATTTCTCCGATCACGGGGCCAACCGGTTAGGGGCGTCAGCATTGATGCAAGGTTTAGCCGACGGCTACTTCGTATTGCCGTATACGTTACAAAACTATTTAGCCGAGGAAATTTACAGTGGAAAAGTATCTGACAAAACCCCCGAATTTGAAACTTCGGAAAAATCGGTTCGGGAACGTATTGATAAATTAATGTCGATTCAAGGAAATTTAACCGTCGACCACTTCCATAAACAATTAGGCCGTATCATGTGGGATCATGTAGGAATGGGGCGTACGGCAAAAGGGCTACAGGAAGGTTTGCATTTGATTCAAGAGCTGGAAACCGAATTTTGGGCCAACGTCCACATTCCGGGTAAAGCCGACTCCATGAACCCTGAGTTGGAAAAAGCATTACGTTTGGCCGATTATTTTGAATTGGCTAAACTTATGGCTACCGACGCATACCAACGCAACGAATCGTGCGGAGGCCATTTCCGTGAAGAATATCAAACTCCTGATGGAGAAACACTTCGTGACGATAAAGATTATATGTATGTTGCCGCATGGGAATACAAAGGCCACAACGTGGAAGAAGAAGTTCACAAAGAACCTCTCGTATACCAAGATATCGAAATTAAGCAACGGAATTATAAATAACATGTGAAATTCGGATTTTCAGGTTTTTAACCTGTAATACACAAACAGAAACCTGAAAATCCGAAAATCCAAAAGCAATACAGAGTATGAATTTCACATTAAAAATATGGCGTCAAGAAAATGCAAAAGCAAAAGGACGCTTCGAAACGTATACATTGGAAAACATTTCTTCCGATTGTTCTTTTTTGGAAATGTTGGACATTTTAAATGAAAAACTTATTGATGATAAAATAGCGCATCCGGTTTGTTTCGACAACGACTGTCGTGAAGGGATCTGCGGTATGTGCGGTTTATATATCAACGGCCGCCCTCACGGCAACGATGACGGAGTTACCACCTGCCAGCTTCATATGCGTAAATTTCAAGATGGCGAAACCATTTGGATTGAGCCTTGGCGTGCTAAAGCCTTTCCGGTTATTCGCGACTTGGTAGTAGATCGTACTGCCTACGATAAAATCATTCAAGCGGGAGGTTATGTTTCTGTAACTACAGGAGGTGTTCCCGACGCCAACTCCATACTGGTTGCCAAAGATAAAGCGGACAAAGCAATGGACGCTGCAGAGTGTATCGGATGCGGAGCTTGTGTAGCGGCTTGTAAAAATGCCTCGGCCATGCTGTTCGTGGGTGCCAAAGTATCTCACTTGGCATTGCTCCCGCAAGGCAAAGTAGAAGCAGCCGAAAGAGTTCAAAAAATGGTACAGAAAATGGATGAGCTCGGCTTTGGAAATTGTACCAACACATACGCTTGCGAAGCTGAATGTCCGAAGTTGATAAAACGTTCCAATATTGCTCGACTGAATCGAGAGTGGATTGCAGCTCGAGTAGGAAAAGAAAAATAATTAAAAAAAGACGCTGATCAGCGTCTTTTTTCTTTATATAAAAATCATTATTTCAAATCTATGTTTTAAATTTCCGTCCATTAAATTCAATCCTATTCTTATCGTTGCAACGACTTGTAAATTAATTCACCGGTTCCAATTCGATATCCTTCGGTTTTAAATGTAAGTTCCCCTTTTTTATTTACAATAAACACCAGGGGATAGTTATCTCGAAAATATTGTTTCGTACTTGTCAAAATAGATTGCATCCACTCTGTGTCTCTATCCTCAACAATAAGGACATTCTTTGGTAATCGATTTGCAAGTTTTCCCGGATCAAAATCCTTTGTCATCCGATCGGTAGGCACTAAAAATACCATCGTTCCTCCCCATTTTTCAAATTGGTTTTTATACAATGCCAAATCGTTAATCAAGTGTCGAGTCGGTTCTCTATTAGGATCAATAAAACAAAGTACCAAATCGTGGTTTTTTACTGCGTCGGCCAATGTTGCATCTTCTTTCCAAGGTAACGGCATATTTAGATCCAACACTCCATGTGTTTCATTACGAGGAACCAAAGTCCGCAATTCGATTTGTTGTGAGGTCGTTTTGCCCGATTCTATTGTAAAGAATGTCAATTTTGACAACGTAGTTCCGTCGCTATACCGATTTCCGGTAGAAAGCATATAATACCCCGGCTCCAAATCCAAGTGCACGGGGAATTCAGTGATTCCGGGATCATTTTCATAATCGAACGTTATAAAATCTCCATCATTAAATTTAGCCAGAGTGTAATGTATCCAATATTCCGGTTTTACTTCGGTTTTTCGGGTGTAATTCAATAATAATGTTCCCATTTCTACCCCCGGCTCTTCCGATTCGAACGTAACCTGATTCCACCGATCGTTTTCATAAGCATAAAGCCGATTGCTAGCATTATCTAAGTAGGCAGGAATATCGAAACTACGGCAAACAGCCACAAAAAATATATCGCGCGAATGCTTGTCGGAATGTTTCAATTCAAAAACCCCTTTTGGCGAAATAGGGCAATTATAATAATTGCCATCTTCATCTATGGTTATATGTTTCATAATCCAATTTTTGATTTGTATTGCGGTAGGATGGTCTCCCAAATTACATTTCATTTTGAGAAAATCATGATACGGGCGAATCAATTCATTCGAAATACGGGCAGGCAGTATTCCTTTTTTATACACTTCCAAGGGGTATTTTTCTTTTTGATACGGAATTACAAAAGCTCGCAACGTAGCCGCTTCGCAATCTCTAAGATCTTTATCCGACAAGGCTTTCAAGAAATCATACAAATAAATAGTTTCGTTTTTACGAACATTATTACTATCTGTTATAAATTGAATGATTTGAGCATAATTACCCTCGCTTTTCCGAATGAATTCCCATATTTGATCGCTACTTAAGTTCATGTTGGCAATACTCTTCACATCGTCTTGAGTGGGAAACGTTGCCGTATAAGCATTCCGAATAGAATCCTCTTCGTGCAACCGCATGTTGTTCTCAGCCATTTTTTCAGCACTTACTTCGATATGCGTTTTACCTTCTTTGGGTGGAAAAATATCGAATATTTCGATGTATGTATTCCCCGGTTGTCGTATTAATTGTAGTGTGAGAACATCTTGCTTCCGCACATCTATTTTCCCATAATTATACATACTGTCATGAGATGCCCAAATCAACAAATCACCCAAACCTGTAGTAAGAGTTGCTTCTCCGTTTTCATCGGCAATACATGTTGCAATAGGGTAATATTCGGCATAATTATATAACTTAAATTTGACTTTCGCATTGGGAATCGGATTACGTTGCGCATCGATTATCTGCACGGTTATTTTTTTAGATTGGGTATAATTAGGTAACATGTTGATCCGTGAGAATAACTCCGTTTGATAATTGATTTCTTCTTCCCCTTTGTATTTTCCAAAAGCGTTGGAATGAACCATCATGGTACGGGTGGCAGGAATAGCAAACCAACCCATATTGAGTTCCGGATCAGGCTCACAGGCACCTAAAAAGTACCATTTCCCGTCGATCCACACTTCAACCCATGCATGATTGTCGTCGGTATGGGCCCACCGTGGAGTATAACATTGGCGCGCCGGAATTCCAACGGCACGCATGGCAGTAACGGCAAACGTGGATTCCTCTCCGCAGCGTCCCAAGGCAGTACGCAACGTTGCTAAGGGAGCGGAAGTTCGTGAATCGGAAGGTCGATAGGTTACTTTTTCATGGCACCAATGATTTACTTCCAATGCAGCATCATACATACTCAATCCCTTAACCCGGTCTTTCAACTCCTGGAAAAAAACCATTCGAGCCGTATCCAAATTTTCATTATTTACACGATATACTAATACGAAATGTCGAAAAATATCTTCCGGTATTCTTTCACCCCATGAAAAATATCGTTTTGCCTTGAACGCATATTGTACCTGATCAAGAAAAAAATCAGCAGAATAATCGGCCAAATCGCTTAATGGCATATAAGCATATAAAAACTGCATGGCTTCTTTTTCCTGTTGCGAAATATCGGAACGATTCATTATGCCTGATAGTTCTGTTCTTCTTTCTTCTGTAAAAGGACGTTTAGTATACTCTTTTTCTACTTGTTTGCGGTATTCTTTATCCGTAATAAAATGCATATGGTTTGCACACGAACCCAATAAAAATATAAGCACACAAAAAGGTATGAATACTTTTTTTCTCATCATGATTTGTATTTATGTCTGTTTTTAAATTTATTCATAAAAATAGAGGAATCTCCCAAAAATTAACTTTACATATCTTTGTTATACATTATAAATTTTAGCTCCCTCCTACCATATTATATCCTTGTTTTTATATAAAACCCATTCCTTCGTCTTCATTCATAATAAATATTGAAATCTTGCTAAGGTCACAGTTT
>CAYYUE010000099.1:0-8475 GCA_964474745.1 uncultured Bacteroidaceae bacterium
TAGCAAAAGCCATACGGTATTGGAAAGTTGTCTTCGGTTGTACAGTACGTAAATACAATAGGTTTTACTTTTTTAGCACCCTAACTTAAGGAGAATCGGGTATTTTTTTCCCCATACAACCGTACAAAATCCTGAAAAAAAGAAGTTTTTAACGTTTATTCCGGTAGAGTATTCAGTATCTTAATGATATCTAAAACACACAACTCGAGTGTAAACATCCTTCGCTTCCACTTGTTATTCATAAAAATAGCTCATTTGAGATGAGAAAAAGAATTATTATTTTGATATTCAAATAATTGCAATTATATAAGAGTAGTAGAAGTTTGTATGCATAAGAAAATATAAGAAAAAGTTTTGAAATACTGTATTTTATCAAGAAAAATATGTATTTTTGCAAGTTGAATTATCTCTACATAAACGAGCACAAGGAAGTAATTATAATACTGATAAAAAAAGTGTTACGTTTTGTTTTGATGTGTATTAGGAATAAAACAAATGATGATAAATATAACATTACCCGACGGTTCTATCCGTCAATACGAACAAGGCATCACAGCTTATGATATTGCAAAAAGCATTAGTGAAGGTTTAGCTCGTAATGTATTAGCTGCAAAAGTAGGTGATCAAATAATGGAATTGAATCGTCCTATTGAAAACGATGCACGTGTACAGTTGCTCACCTGGAATGATGAAGAGGGGAAACATGCTTTCTGGCACACTTCCGCACATTTGCTTGCTGCAGCTATTGAAGAATTGTATCCAGGAGCTAAATTTGGCATTGGTCCTGCTATTGAAACAGGATTTTACTACGATATCGATTTTGGTAATCATGTGGTTTCATCAGATGATTTTGCAAAAATCGAGAAAAAAATGACCGATCTGGTTTCTGCCAAAATTCCTGTAGTTCGAAAAAATGTAACGAAAGCAGAAGCTATCGAATTTTTCACCCAAAAAGGAGATGAATATAAACTGGAACTTATTAATGAGTTAGTCGATGGCACTATTACTCTTTATGAATCAGGCAAATTCACTGATCTTTGTAGAGGTCCGCATTTGGTAGATTTTAGTCCTATTAAAGCCATAAAATTGTTGAATTTAGCGGGGGCATATTGGCGAGGCGACGAAACGCGCAAACAACTTACACGTGTATATGCCGTTTCATTCCCAAAAAAGAAAGAATTGGATGAATACATGTTACTTTTGGAAGAAGCCAAAAAACGTGATCACCGTAAAGTTGGGAAAGAATTGGAATTATTTACCTTTTCTCAAAATGTAGGACAAGGTTTACCCATGTGGTTACCAAAGGGGGCCGCATTGCGTGGACGTTTAGAAGATTTTTTGAAAAAAGTTCAACACGAATATGGTTACCAACAAGTTATTACTCCACATATCGGAAACGTGAACTTGTATAAAACATCGGGACATTTCCAAAAATACGGGCAGGATTCGTTCCGTCCTATAAATACTCCTATTGAAGGTGAAGAATTTTTCTTGAAACCGATGAATTGCCCACATCATTGCGAAATATACGCTTCGAAACCTCATTCATATAAAGATCTTCCCGTTCGCTTAGCTGAATTCGGAACTGTATATCGTTATGAACAAAGTGGGGAATTGCATGGTTTGACACGTGTACGTAGTTTTACTCAAGATGACGCTCACATTTTTTGTACCCCGGAACAATTGAAAGATGAATTTTGCAAAGTAATCGATATTGTTTTGTATATTTTTAAAACATTAGATTTCAAAGATTTTACTGCACAAATATCGTTACGCGATCCTGCAAATACTACAAAATACATAGGTAGCGATGAAATTTGGGAAAAAGCTGAACGCGCCATAGTTGAATCCGCAGCTGAACGCGGCCTGAAAACTGTTTCCGAAATTGGAGAAGCCGCATTCTATGGCCCTAAATTAGACTTCATGGTAAAAGATGCTATCGGACGCAAATGGCAATTAGGAACCATTCAGGTGGATTATAATTTGCCTGAACGTTTCGGTCTAGAATACATCGGCAGTGACAATCAAAAACATCGCCCCATCATGATTCATCGTGCACCATTTGGATCTATGGAACGTTTTGTGGCTGTTTTAATTGAACATACAGGAGGAAAATTCCCCTTATGGTTAACCCCCGAACAATTTATCATTTTGCCCGTGAGTGAGAAATTTGAAGATAAAGCCCGGGAGGTATTAAAAACTTTAGAAGACACAGGCTTAAGAGGTTCTATTGATTTTAGAAATGAAAAAATAGGACGCAAAATCCGTGATGCCGAAATTCAAAAAATACCATTCATGCTTATTGTGGGTGAGAAAGAAATTTCAGAAGGTACTATTTCTGTACGACGTCATGGAGAAGGCGATTTAGGCAGCATGACTCCGAAAGCATTCTCGGAATTAGTTGAAACCGAAATAAAATCATTACTGAATAAATAATTATAATCAAATACGTGCAAAGTTGTATTTGTAAACTATATAAATAAATAAAAATTAAAGTATTAATTTAAATATAGGAGAGAAAAGCTATAGCAACACCTGTAAAACCCACCAAGAGAATACGCCCGAGAGGACCTGTAAAAAAGGAAGCGTTGCATAAGATTAACAACCTTATTACATCACCTGTAGTGAGAGTCGTGGGCGAAAACGTGGAAACCGGAATATATAATATCAAAGAGGCACTAGAAATGGCATATGACCAAGGATTAGATCTTGTTGAAATATCGCCATCTGCAAATCCTCCGGTATGTAAAATTGTTGATTACCAAAAATTTCTTTACGAACTGAAAAAGAAACAAAAAGAACAAAAAAGTAAGTCAACAAAAATTGTCATTAAAGAAATTCGTTTGGGACCTCAAACAGATGATCATGACTTCAATTTCAAATTGAACCATGCTATCAAATTCCTAAAAGAAGGCTCGAAAGTAAAAGTTGATGTTTTCTTTAAAGGGAGAATGATTGTATATAAAGAACAGGGAGAAGCCATTTTATTGAAGTTTGCCGAAGCATTATTGGAAGTTGGAAAACCTGAAATGATGCCAAAAATGGAAGGCAAACGCATGATGATGATTATTGCTCCTAAAAAACAGTAATTGAAACCTATATATTTTTACATATAAACTTTTTAAAACAGTAAAGTAATGCCAAAAATGAAAACCAAATCCGCTGCCAAAAAAAGATTCGCTTTGACTGGTACCGGAAAAATTAAAAGAAAGCATGCCTATCATAGTCATATTTTGACGAAGAAAGAAACTTGCCAAAAACGTAATTTAACTCATACCGGATTGGTAAGTGTAAATGACGAAAAACGTGTAAAAGAAATGCTTTTAGCATAGGTATTGAACCTATTTTAGTAAATTGGAGTTATTAACCCTTGTTTTGAGCACAAAAGAATTTGTGAAACATCAAATCGCCGAAACGAAAAAAAATTAAATTTTATGCCAAGATCAGTAAATGCCGTTGCCTCGAGAGCACGCAGAAAAAAAATCTTAAACCGTACTAAAGGGTACTGGGGAAGAGGTAAAAACGTTTGGACAGTTGCCAAAAATAAATGGGAAAAAGGTCAACAATATGCATATCGCGATAGAAGATGCAAGAAAAGAGAATTTCGTTCGCTGTGGATCAACCGTATCAACGCAGGTTGCCGTATGAATGGTATTTCTTATTCTGTGTTTATGGGCGAGGTTCATAAAGCAAACATTGAGCTAAACCGTAAAGTTTTAGCCGATTTAGCGATGAATCATCCCGAAGCTTTTACAGCCGTTGTTAAGATGGTAAAAAAGTAAATCAACAGAAGTTATAAACATTCAAACATTTTTATGTCATGGGAAAAACAGAATTAATGCAATATGTAGAAAATTTGGTAGAACGCAAGGAGTTCCCAAATTTTAAAGCCGGAGATACCATCACTGTTCATTACAAAATTAAAGAAGGAAACAAAGAACGTATCCAACAATTCCAAGGCGTTGTTTTGCAACGTTCAGGAAGTGGATCTACTGAAACTTTTACTGTTAGGAAAATATCGGGTGGTATAGGAGTGGAAAGAATATTTCCATTTGCGTCGCCTTTTATCGAACAAATTGATATCAACAAATATGGAGTTGTTCGTAGAGCACGTATTTTCTACCTAAGAGGATTGACCGGTAAAAAAGCTCGTATTAAAGAAAGAAGACGATAATTCGATTTTTAATAGAAAATATATAGGAAAAGCCGACTTGTATGAGTCGGCTTTTATTTTTATTCAATTATTTTTATTATTTATTGCTTGGATACATCCTGAGAAATATTTCTTTTAAAAATATTCAACGCATAAAAAGCAATAAATAGTATTGTCAACATTATATCCCCTACCCCTATATAAGCTTTTCCTAAAAAAGCGGCAGGAAGTAATAACAAAATCAATTGTGCTAGAGTATAACAATGAAATCCCGTTTTACGAAAGTTCCACATTAAGATAGCACCTAACAACGATAAAGCCTGAAAAAATGCATTAAGAAAGAAATAATATTGAGGAGTATCTAACATTCTAGAGATCATCTCATTAAAATAATCAGGAGGGATATCCAACATACTAGAATAAAAACTTGTCAAACTTTCAGGTAATTGCATCCCATTTTCAACCATTAGTTTAGTTATAATAGCATGTGACGCACCTGTAGCCAAGTTAGACAAAACAGAAAAACTCGATCCTATCATACTTAACAATAATACAATAGTAAAAGAAACTGAACGTTTCGGTTTTTTATTTTCAATGGACTCGGATTGTAACTCTTTATTCGAATTCTGATTTTCAAGGTTTATATCTTCCATATTCCTCATATATTGTTTACGATTCAATCATTCCCACTTTTTGAAGTTCAATCGCCATTTCAGCCTGAAGTTTCAGAGCTTCTTTACGTGCTTGTTGAGCAAAATCTTTTTCGCTTGAAGCATAAATGATTCCTCTAGAAGAATTCACTAATAATCCACATTCCTTTGTAATTCCATATTTACAAACTTCTTGCAAACTACCTCCTTGAGCACCTATTCCGGGTACCAACAAAAAACTATCTGGAACAATACTGCGGATTTGTAAAAGCATATCTGCTTTAGTTGCTCCTACCACATACATCATATTGTTGGGCGTTCCCCATCTGCATGAAGCTTTTAAAACCTCTTCGAAGAGTTTGTTTCCTGTTTCTTTGTTTTCAATAAACTGAAAATCAAAAGCACCTTTATTGGAGGTAAGGGCTAGTAATATTACCCATTTCCCTTCGTAATTAATAAAAGGGGTTATCGAATCTTCACCCATATAAGGAGCAATGGTTAATGCATCAAAATTAAAATCACTATGAATATCCAAAAACGCTTTAGCATACTGTTGTGATGTATTACCTATGTCGCCACGTTTCGCATCCGCAATAGTAAAAACTTTCATTTTTCGCTCATGGATATATTCCATAGTTTTTACCAGCGAAATAAGACCTTTGATTCCCATTGATTCATAAAAGGCCAAATTAGGTTTATATGCAACAGCTATGTCTATGGTTGCATCAATTATTGCTTTATTAAAAGCAAATATGGGATCTATTTCTGACAATAAATGTTCCGGAATTTTTTTAATATCGGTATCTAATCCCACGCACAAAAAAGATTTCTTAACTCTAATTAATTCAATAAGTTCTTTCCTTGTCATAACCTTTGATTTTGATTTAATAATAGGTTAGCATTTTTATTCTAAAAGCCTTTCATCTGATTCCAAAATAATTTTCAAAGGTACAAAAAAAATATGATATAAGGAACTCCTCTTCTAGTACGCAATTTGTTTAAACATATAGGCTTTTATTCATTACTACAAAAACTCTTTCTCAAACATATCAAGAAAAAAATCCCTATATCTCCATTTTGTTATAAATTGACATTTATTTTGACTGCATATATTACCATCGTTATGAAAATGGGATATCCAGCAACATATCAATGCGTTTTGCATACATACCAAATTTCATTGCTACCTTATTATCAGTTAGAACTCCATTGTATAGGTAAGTTCCTTCTCGAATCACTTTATGTATTTTTATAACATCTTGAATATAAATTCCTTGTGCCAATTCAGTAAGAATCGGAACTAAAATATTACTGATAGCTCTGGATGCAGAATGAGGGAATCTGGAAGATATATTAAGCACACAATAGTGCAATACGTTATGTTTTACAAAGACTGGATTTTTGTGAGTTGTCGGATATGAAGTTTCGACACAACTTTCCTGTTCTATTCCGATATCAATAATCATACTTCCTTTTTTCATTTTCTTTACAATTTCTTCCGATATAATAAACTTCTTTTCGTCATAATTATTGACGACACTCGCAATCACTAAATCGGCATGAGTAACTGCCTCATGTAACAAATCCGGATAGATTATCGAAGTATAAACAGGATAACGAAAGGCATGTCGAATCTCTTGAAGTCGATATAAAGAATTATCAAATATTTTTACAGAAGCATTCATTGCCAGAAAATTTGCGGCAGCGGTTTCAGCCCCTTTCCCTGATCCTATAATAACGATCTCCGTTGGAGGCAATCCGGCAATAGAGCCTATAATACGACCCATTCCGTACTTCGGAGAAGAAAAATATTCTCCTGCAATAAGAGGACATGCATTTCCATTTATTCTAGCAAGAGTATCTATAATCGGGGAATTTCCGTACTCATCTCGAACCTTCTCATAAGCAATAGCTGTAATTTTTTTATGCATTAATTGTTGAAAATACTTTTCGGTTTGAGTTCTCATTAATAACAATGAGAAAACCACAGCACGTATTTTTACTTTTTGTATCTCGTCGGTTTTTAAAGGTTGTATCTTAAACAGAATATCAACATCAAAAACGGATTCTTCATCTACAATTAAAGCTCCTACCTCAGAATAATTCAGATCGGAAAATCCAGAGGCAGCACCTGCGCCGGATTCAACACGAACATCATGACCGGCTTCTACTAATATTGCTACAGCTTGAGGCGTTAATCCTACACGAGTTTCGTCTTCATGTATTTCAAAAGGGACTCCAATAGTATAAAAACGTCCCTTTCTAGATGAAAAAACTTGCTGTTCCAAAGTTGAGAAATATAATTCTTGCTCAATTGTTGCTATTTCCATGCTATTCGGTAATTTTTGTAATAATAAATTCTCTTTGTTTTTCTTCTTTCTCAACAATTTCTACACGGACATACGATCTTGGAAGTATAGCCTCTATTTTCTCTGACCATTCTACGAAACAATAATTTCCACTATAAAAATATTCTTCATAGCCCAAATCATAAGCTTCCTCAATATTTTCAAGTCTATAAAAATCAAAATGATAAATAAGCCTTCCTTCTTCGTTAGAATATTCATTTACAATAGAAAAAGTAGGACTACACACATTATCGGAAACATTAAGTTTAGAACATATAGATTTAATTAAAGTTGTTTTTCCTGCGCCCATTTTCCCAAAAAAAGCAAAAAAACGATCTTCTGGAAATATCTTCAACAAATTTTCAGCAACGATTCGTAATTCTTCTTGATTTTTACAAGTTAGTATAAGCATATGTACCTATTTGATTAATAAAGTGATATATATTTATTAAAAGAAAATTTTACACTATCTTTATACTCAAAAAGAACAAAAATGTTACATCAATTGTTCTAATTTACAAACTGGAAAAATAATAAGAATAAAAATGTTAAATATTAAATTAATTTTGTACGTTTTTTTACTTTGGCATGATTTTAGCATTTATACATGATAATTAAAAATTAGGATTAAACACACAAGTATGACTACAAAAGAATTTAATACCAATTTGGTAAAATTAAAGGATGGCTTGGAATATTACGCATATTCTTTAACCAATAACCGCGAAGATGCTCATGATTTAGTACAGGACACCTTTTTGAAAGCTCTTATATATAAAGATAAATTCGAAGAAAATACTAACTTAAAAGCTTGGGCATATACTATCATGCGAAATACGTTCATAAATAATTATCGCAGAGCGATTAAATCAGGGACTATTATCGATAAAACAGAAGACGCATATTATTTAAATACTGCAAGCAAAAGTATATACGGAATGCCCGAAGCAGAAATTAATGTAAAAGAGCTTACAAAAGCAATAAACGACATATCCGATGAGCAACGTATTCCTTTTGAAATGCAGCATCAAGGATATAAATATAAAGAAATTGCCGAGGAACTAAATCTTTCTATTGGAACTGTCAAAAGTCGTATTTTCTTCTGTAGAAAAAAACTAATCAATCGGCTACAAGAATTTTCAGGATGATTTTTTAACTCTCATGTTTTAGTGTAATAAATAGATTTGTTTGGGCGTTGACGTCGTGATGATGATCAACGCTTTTTTCATATATTAAAAAAACATTCAGAAACTTATATATTATTGAAAAAATAACCTATGTTATGCAGTTGGCATTTATAAAATCAGAAATGAATATTTATTTT
>CAYYUE010000100.1:0-8364 GCA_964474745.1 uncultured Bacteroidaceae bacterium
TTTTTATATAATTCCTTTACCTCACTTAGATAGGGTTTTGGATTTCCTTTTTCATCAATCAAACCACTCACTCGTACATTTTTATCCTGTTCTGTATCAAAAAACTCCATATCATTCCAGTAAGCAATAAATCCTCCTTGCAACATCGCATTATTACGTATTATATCCCATAATTTTTGAGTACTTCCAAAAGAATTTCCTTGGGTGGATCCATATTCACTCATAATCATCGCACGAGTTTGCTTCCTATTCGCAAATTGTAATAAATCCGAAGTTGATTTGTATTTGGAATATATAAAATCCGTATTGGTTCCCGACTCGGTACCATTGTATACAATAGGACGTTTTTCATCTTTCATCCTCAAATATCGATATGCATCTTCAAAACAAACCCCATTATCGGTTCCGTCCCCTAACGACCAAGCTATAATGGAGGGATGGTTTTTATCGCGTTCATACATGTTACGCACTCTCCCTACAAAAATATTGGAATATTCTTTGTTTGTGGATACTATTTTATCGATGTTATTCGGTTGTATATTAGCCTCGTCAAAAACATAAATTCCATATTCATCGCACAACTCATAAAAATAAGGATGTTGAGGAGCAAAAGCCACTCGAACTGCATTTATATTATGAGCCTTCATCAACTGAACTTCTCTACGCATGCTTTCTTGTGTAAGCCTATGAAAATCGGTAGTATATTCTCCTCGTACAACTCCTTTTATTGTAATAGGATTGCCATTCAGCATTAATATGCCTTTACTAAAATCAATATTACGAAATCCGAAACGAGTACCTACCATATCCAACGTCTCCATTTTTTTATTTTTTAGACGTATCACCAATGTATATAAATTCGGAGATTCTGCAGACCAAGGTTGAACACCGGAAACGATACGCTCTGTTTCAAACTCTACTTCAGAACGTTTCGAAAAAGTAACCCATTTTCCAAACCTATCTACTTCCTTCCCCTTTGCATCTAGTATCTCTACCTCTATATAGTAATCTCCTTTACGCTCCTTATTTTGAACAATAAAAATCAACTTTGCGATTCCATTGTTCGTTTTAGTTTGATAATCTGTTGCAATACTGAAATCAACTATATTGGCTATCGGTTTAGCATATATAAACACATCCCGTTCAATCCCGTTAAACTGAGTAGGCGCTTTAGCTTCCAGCAATGATCCATTAGAAATACTGGATACTTGTATAATTACGTGATTCGATTTTCCCCATTTTATATAATCTGTAATATCAAATTCAGAAGGCGTTTTGGAATCTTCACTATACCCTACGTATTGCCCATTTATCCAAACTGCATAAGCGGATTTAGCCGCTCCTATATATAAATACAAAGTTTGACCTTTCCATTCTATTGGAATATTGAGATCTTTATAGTATGTTCCTATATGGTTCTTACTTGAAACAATATTGTACTTATTTTTAAGCCTGGGTGCCTCTATTTTTTTCCCATCTATAACCCAATTTCCGGGAACAACTATTTTCCCCCATTCAGAAAAACGAATGGTATCTATTTTCATATCAGATTTTAATAATTCTGTTCCCTGCTGTAATCGAAAGTGCCAGCTCCCATTCAAATCAAGATACGAAGAACTATTGTGATATTTAAAAGTCGTAATATCTCTACTATCATCATATGGAACTACATGTACACGTGGATACTGCTTATTTTGCTCAAATACAGAAGTATTTTCTATTTCTTCATCGTCTTGGGCTTGCAATACGTTAGAAAAAGTAAATAACAATATCCATATTAATAAAAACCGTTTCAGCATGTTGTTATATTTTTATTTATTCCATTTTAACACGTATTTTCACTGGAGTAATCATGGATTTCCAATATAAATACATAACATATAAACAACTGATTACAAATTTTATTGTACGAAAAAGTTATATAATGTCTGCAGGAAAGCCTTGCCGTTATTCAATTCTTTATGGAGCAATATTGAATCGGAAATACTTGTATGAGTCAATTGTTTGGATAATCCATCATAAATATAGGACCCTTTTGGAATAACCCAACCGAATCCAGTATTGGTTTCATAATAAGCAAATTCTTTTGCATACGGATTTAACATATTTTTCCCCCGGTACGCATTATCAGTTTCACCTATTTGCGAGGCTAATGTAGGATATATATCTATTTGAGAACTTAATGCATCACATGTTTTTCCATAATAAAGGGAATCTAAGGCTCCTCCTATCCATAGCATAGGAATATGCATATATTCGGGTGAATTTACGTAATGATTTTTATATGTGGCATGACTATGATCAGACACAATAACGAAAAGAGTATTTTTATACCACAATTGTTGTTTGGCTTTTTGTATGTAATTATACAGCTCTCTGTCGGTATACTTTACCGCATTTAAATACGGCAATTCGTTTACGTTCCATTTTAATTGAGGAACTATTTTAGGTTCATCGTATGGAGAATGGGAACTGGCTGTAAACAAGAAACTAAAAAACGGTTCTTTTTCCTTATTGATTTCTTGTAAATGTCGTTCAAATACATACTGATCGTGTATTGAAAGTTTTCCACGAGGTATTTTGTTCGAAAAATCTTTTTCCTCCACTATTTCACGAAATGTATTCCAAAGTATAAAAGCACGAATATTTCCATAATTCAGATCTCCTCCAAAATAAAATGAAGTCGGATATCCTTTTTTTGCAAACAATTGTGGCATACTACCCAAATACTGATACAAAGAAAAAATATCGGTAACATCATTTCCCTGCATTGGAGGGAAACTACTCAAAATACTGGACATGGCTTGTTGTGAACGATGGCCGTTAGCATAGAAATGAGTAAATAACAATCCTTCTTTTTCCAACTCCGCAAAATAAGGTGTAATTCCAGCTTTTCCCCCAAGAGATTCCACTACATCTGCAGCCCAGCTTTCTAACAGTATAAATATTATATTCGGTTGATTTGTCGTCAACACATGTATTGTTGTATCACATTCTACTTGATACAATTCTTCAACGAGTTTGGAAGCCTCTGCATCATCCATTTCTTGAAACGGGTTTTCCTCATCTAGTGATTTAAAATGCAAATAGTTGAATAGCAGATTCCATTGTGTATTTACCGAAGCATCGTTCAAAATGGCATGTTGCGAAAAATACGATTGACTTTGAGATATTGGAACTCCTCCTAATCCACCTCGCATACCAATAAATAATAAAAACCCTAACACAAGAAAAGCTATCGGTGATTTTATAGCACTATATTTTTCAGGTTTAATTACAGGTTTGGCTACAAATTTAATATAAAAAAATTGAAATAAGCCAAGATAAAGAACAAAACCAAGCAGTAATATCAACAGTAAACCAGTAGATACAGAATCTAGTATTTCTTTAGGTTCACGCAAGTATAACAATGCTTTATGATTTAACTTAATCCTCCATTCATTGTAAATTCCTATTTCTCCAAATAAAATCAAAGTGGTGATAATAAGAAGGATAAGCATCACGATTTTCTTGACCCAATTCCATCCCTTCCAATGAATAGCATATTGTAATGACATGATCAACAAAAGAGGAGCGGACAACCAACAAGCAGTAGAGAAATCCAAAATAAAAGCATGTATAAATGTTTTCAGCACTTCGACAAATGATACGTCAAAAAGCAAATAGCTGTATACTGTTAAGAAGAGGATCCTTCCTCCAATAAAAAAAAGCAACCAAAAAAGCAGCAGTTTCAGCAGTTCAATCAAGTATGATCTCATGTATGATATATTAAATTCATATCTATACTCCCCCTCTCTCTTCATCAAAGGTAGAAATAAGGATATCCTCAAAACTGATTAATCTATATTAAAAATTAATACCCAAACCGAATTTTATCATATTTTGAATAATCGATTCTTGCATTTTACTATAATCTGTATTGTACTGATCCCCTTCGTATCCGGAAGTTCGTTCTACACGCAAAGATTGTAACTGATAGCCTATATAAAAATTAAAACCTACATTTCGAGAAAAAGCATAACGTCCACCTATACTAAGGCCTACCATTACCCCTCCTTTCAACACTTCGGTTGTACCTTCATCTGTTATACCTTTCCGTCCTAAGGGAAGAGTATAACCTGCCGTAAGCGATGTGAAGGGTGTTAATCTACTACGTAAATAATGGGTTCTTAATTCTGCATAGATTGGCATTTGAGAAAAAACTCCTTTTGAATCAGCTAAATATGAAAGACCAATCCCAAATCCGGATTGACGCCGCCACTGCCAACCTCCTGAAATATTAAGACCGGTAAGAAATGTACTTTCCGTTACATCATATGCAAATGCAAGATCGGTAACACAGTACAATCCATGATATTTAAACTCAACGTGCACAGGTAATGATACAGGTAGCACTGCAGGAGAAACACTTGTTTCTAAAGAGGCCGATGCAATTTCCATATCCAAAAAACCTTGGATTGGCTTTTGCTTCAACACAAACAATGAATCTTGTCCTTGCATGGTGCCATATAAAGCAATTACGGTCAAAAAAAGTAGTAGTTTTTTCATATGTACATGTTATTTTTCTAATTATAAAATTACTTTATTGTTACGATAAAAACGAAAAATAAGTTTCCTTTTCATCATTTTTTTTCATTACCCTTTTTGAAAAGGTATTGAAAGCCTGCAGCAGATACATTCCATCCACAGGCTTTCTATAATGCTTGCATTATATCATTTTTTTTAAATCATCGGCGACAATTAATTGTGCTTCGGTAGCTGCTTGCACTTGCTCTATGGTAAATTCAGGATTGATTTCTTTCAAAACAATACCTCTAGGCGTAATTTCCATAACTCCCATTTCAGTAATAATCATATCTACCTGTCCTTTGGCAGTAAGTGGCAATGTACATTTTCTCAAAATTTTAGGACTACCTTTAGCAGTATGTTCCATAGCCAAAATTACCTTTTTAGCTCCTACCAGCAAATCCATGGCACCTCCCATCCCCGGAGTTTTTTTACCAGGAATCATCCAATTTGCCAAATCACCTTGTTCATCGACTTGCATAGCACCTAAAATACTTACATCTACGTGCCCACCTCGAATAATACCAAAGGAGGTTGCACTGTCGAAACTCGAAGCACCGTCGGTTGTCGTTATAAATCCTCCTCCTGCATTAATAAACCAAGGATTTTCTGTTCCTCCTTCAGGAGTGGGTCCCATGCCCAATAATCCATTCTCGGATTGTAAGGTTACAAGAACCCCTTCGGGCAAAAAATCAGGTATAGCGGTTGGTAAACCGATTCCCAAATTAACTACATCACCGTCTTTTAATTCCATAGCCGCTCTGCGAGCAATGAAATTCCTTATTTCGTTTTTATCCATTGTTGTATATTTTACTTTTATATACTCGCTAGCTATCCGAATACAGCATACTCAGATAATCGAATATTCAAAAACTTTTTATCCATTTAATCTTTTATCTAATTCTTGGGCTATAAATGATGCCACATCGTCAGCATAAGTATTCATACCAAAACCAGCATCGTAACCTAACTCTTTAGCCAGCTCATGGCTAATGCGTGGGCCTCCACAAACTAAAATTACTTTATCCCGCAATCCTTCTGCTTCCAACATTTCTACCAGTTCTGTCAAATTCTTGATATGTACATCTTTCTGAGTTACCGTTTGCGAAACAATTAAAGCGTCAGCTTTCATTTCTATAGCTTTAGCTATAAATTCTTCATTCGGTACTTGACTACCCATATTCAAAGCTTCTACCATTTCATACCGCTCCAATCCATAATGCCCTGCATAACCCTTCATATTCATAATTGCATCAATACCTACCGTATGAGCATCAGTTCCTGTGCTAGCACCTAAGATCACAACTTTACGACCGATATGTTCTTTAATATATGCATCTGTTTCATGCATATCCATTACTGTTGACTCTACTTTAGGAACATGAATAGAGGTATAATCAACGGTATGAGTACAGTTTCCATAGCAATTGAAGAACGTAAAGCCTTCCGTTAATTCCTTCGAATATACCACTAACGGATTTTCAAAACCCATTCGCTTCATCAGTTGTTTGGCAGCTTCAATCGCTTCATCACTAGCTGGAACGGGTAAAGTAAAACTTATTTGTGTTTTACCATCGTTCATCGTATCACCATAGGGTTTTATATTTTTCAAATCTAAGGTCTTATCAAAATCCTTAGCCTCCATTGAGTACAAACCTTCGCTCATATATAATATTTTTTAATGTCTTTGATTCTCTTTTTTATTTGCAAATTTACATTATTTTTTTATTCCTGCAATTGTTCCATTTTTGGGAATAAGGAAAACACAATTCTCTAAAAATGTGTTTTTTAAAAGAAAAGTATCTTTTTCGAACAATACTCTAGGTAATCATCCTACTAATTCTAAGGGCGTAAGCCCATCCTTATAAAGGATCTTAATTTGTATGATACTTGCATTTCTTTTAAATAAAACCACCGGTTACATTATTTCTTTCCTTTCATCAAATCAACAAACGGATTGAAGTAGTTTTCCCCTTTTTCAGTAACACCATCTAACCCTTTACCTCCATTTTTAGGGCGTTTTACATTACCAAAAATACCTTTTTCCAATGCAGTAAACAAGCCTTCGCTCTCCATTTGTTGCAACAATACAGTAGCATTATTCAATACCTCTTTCGCTCGATTACGAATAATACCGTTTTCTTTAAATTCCACTTCATCTCCAATGTTTTTCATACTGCCAAAAATGTATTTGGCATTTTCAATGGATAAATAACGATCACTCATAAAAGGAGTATGAACAGCTTCTGTAGGCATTCCCAACAATTGTAATCCCTGATGTGTCCATATACCAATCATATTAAATAACGCATCTTGGATGTGCCCACGAAAAATATTACCTGTCATAAACTTCGTTGGAGGCATATATTTTAAGGGTGCTTTCGGAAATATTTCACGTGTCATTTGAGCCTGAGCCAACTCATATAAAAATCCATTTTCCAATTCCGGATCCATTTCAAAAGCATGTCCCAATCCCATTTGCTCTTCAGGCAAACCTGCCAACAAAGCCAATTGTTCATTAATGAGGTCGGAGGCCAATACAGTATGTGCTTCTTCATATGCATCTGCCGTTGTTAAATAATTATCTTCCCCCGTGTTGATGATAACACCTGCAAAACCGTTAATAATTCTAGAAAAATATTGATCTATTAACGTACGTTGCATATTAATATCTCGAAACAAAATTCCGTATAAAGCATCGTTAAGCATTACGTCAAGTCCTTCCAATGCTCCCATTGCTGCAATTTCGGGCATACAAAGTCCAGAACAATAATTACATAAACGAATGTAACGTCCTACTTCGTGTCCTACTTCGTCTAACGCTTTCCGCATAATACGGAAATTTTCTTGTGTCGCAAACGTCCCTCCAAATCCTTCTGTAGTAGCACCATATGGGACATAATCAAGCAAACTCTGTCCTGTTGTACGAATTACAGCAATAATATCAGCGCCTTGACGCGCACCTGCTTGTGCTTGTAAAACATCTTCATATATATTTCCTGTAGCAACAATAATATACAAATAAGGTTTGGACCCTTCTCCAAGAGTTTGGATATAGTTTTCACGACGCAAACGGTTGTTGCGAACATGTTCTATAGTTTTTTGAATAGTAGGCTCCAACACTCTCTTAATCTCAGAAATAGGATGAATAGGTAATTTTGTAATATCCAATTTATTTTCGGCTATTTGCTCTGCTATAGCTTGTGCAGAAAGTTGGGTTTCTAACATAGCATTGCCTAAAAAAAACATTACTCCTTGATTCAAAACACCTTTACTTTTTAATTCATCAACGACCACACTAGGAAGCGGGACATCATTTGCATCTACTCCGTCAATACCTAACAACCGACATAAAGTACGTTCTACAGCTACGGTTGTATAGTTTTCTACAAAATCTTGTACTTCGTCTGCAATTTTCTTGGCTATGCCCCTCGCTTGTTCTACTTTTGTAAAATCAAGACCCACTTTACTTTTCTGCATATTCTATTATTTTATATTTATGATTATCAATTTATTAAAAATATTTTTGAAATTATTTTTATCCCATAAAACAACTCCTTAAAAACCTTGCAAAGGTACATTTTTTTACGGAATAATGCATCACAAACTTCTATGTAAAAAGGCAACATATTGATTTCACTTGAAATTATATATCTGTTACGTGTAATAACGATTACAAAATCAGCATAAGGTAAAATATAATTTATAAAAAAGACTAATCTCTCCGCTAAAATTCGGAATTACAACATTCTTTTCTTTGATTTTATTTCACCATAATAAATTCATAATACACCCTAG
>CAYYUE010000101.1:0-2189 GCA_964474745.1 uncultured Bacteroidaceae bacterium
AAATGATGCCGACTTAAAAGAATTGTTTCAAGAGTATGGAGAAGTATCTTCAGCTAAAATTATCATGGATAGAGAAACCCGAAAATCAAAAGGTTTTGGTTTTGTAGAAATGCCAAATGAGTCCGAGGGATTAAGAGCTATTAAAGAATTGCATGAAGCGGAATACGACGGTAAAGTAATTGTCGTTAATGTAGCTAAACCTAAAACAGAAAAACGCGATTTCAATAATAATCGTGGAGGTGGAGGGTATAGTTCACGAAGATATTAGAAAGCACATTCATGTTGTTAAAAGCAAATAGTGTTGGTTTAATATAAGGCACTATTTGCTTTTTTATTCATGTTTTGAATCAAACAATGGGATATCTCTGAGCATTCAAAGATGTATAGCCTATTAATTAATGGAGAAAATGATATTCTCCCACAAAATTATATATATAATGAAATCGTTTTTTATTGGGAATAAAGAAATTATGCTTCCTATCGTTCAAGGCGGAATGGGTGTCGGTGTTTCACTTTCAGGGCTTGCTTCAGCTGTTGCCAACGAAGGTGGAATAGGTGTCATATCTTGTGCAGGATTAGGACTGTTATATAAACAATCCCATGGAAATTTTCTGGAAAATTGTATTTGGGGATTGAAGGAGGAATTACGTAAAGCAAAAGAGATAACTAACGGCATTATTGGCGTCAATATCATGGTTGCCTTGTCAAATTACGCAGACATGGTACGCGTGGCTATTGCCGAAAAAGCGGATATCATTTTTTCCGGTGCAGGCCTGCCGTTAGATTTGCCTTCGTATCTTACAAGTGATAGTAAAACACTACTTGTTCCCATTGTATCCTCGGCACGTGCTGCAAAAATTATCTGTGAAAAATGGTTGACAAATTACAACTATTTACCAGATGCCATAGTTGTTGAGGGGCCAAAAGCCGGAGGGCATTTGGGATTTAAAAGAGAAGAAATTGAAAATGAAAATTACGCATTGGAATATCTTATCCCGGCTGTAATTGCCATTACAGCTTTATATAAGGAAAAAAAGGGAATTCCGGTAATAGCCGCAGGAGGTATTTCAACGGGTGAAGACATGCTTCGTTTTATGGAGCTAGGAGCAACAGCTATACAGATGGGAAGTATATTTGTTCCAACTTACGAATGTGACGCATCCCCCATATTTAAACAAGTTTACATAAATGCATCGCACAATGATACGATGATTATTCAAAGCCCTGTAGGAATGCCCGGGCGTGCTTTCGACGGCGAATTTATTCGAAGTGCAAACGAAGGCAACCAAAAACCGAAAAGTTGCCCGTTCCACTGCATCAAAACTTGCGATTACACAAAAAGTCCTTATTGTATCATCAGCGCACTATACAATGCCGCAAAAGGGAATATGGATAAGGGATATGCATTTGCCGGGGCAAATGCATATTTATCTGAAAAAATGAGCAGTGTAAAAGAGGTGATTGCGAAATTGAAAGATGAATTTATGGTTATGCAACAAAAAGTAAAAATAAACGGTATTTAACATTTTTTATCCTCAATAGAGTGCCTGAGATCCGGGTGCCACGCCCTCGTATACCGAGGGTATTTTAACATTACAACAAGCAGATTTTCTGTTATTTATATTCAAGACAACTTTTGGAAACAAGGGTTGTCTTGGTTGTATTAAGTACCTTTGCAAGCATAAAAACGGTTCTAGTAAGGTTGTTTTTCGGAATGGAGTACTGTTGTGCACTCGAAATTGCACACAACTCCTTATAAACACAAGCCGCAGGAAGCGTATTTTCTGTTATTGAAGAAGTATCAAGCAAGGAATTCCCCAAGCAGGAAACAATGGTATGAAAGTAACGGGCATTTCAAAAAAAATCAAATAGAACCAAATGCCATATTGGATCGGATAAGTCAATGATACATAGAGAAATTCTATAAATACTCCTAATGTGATGGAAAAACAGGCGTTTCTGTAAACATGCAGGCTCGATACTTGCGTCGGTTACTGAAGGGGAACGGCAATCCCCTACTAGGGGGGAGAACAATCCCCTACTAGGGGGAACGACGATCCCCTAGGAGAGATAATAACAATCCCCTCCGAGAGATAATAACAATCCCTTAGGAGAGATAACAACAATCCCCTCCGAGAGATAATAACAATCCTCTAGGAGAGATAACAACAATCCCCTAGGAGAGATAA
>CAYYUE010000101.1:2289-8220 GCA_964474745.1 uncultured Bacteroidaceae bacterium
CTAGGAGAGATAACAACAATCCCCTAGGAGAGATAACAACAATCCCCTAGGAGAGATAACAACAATCCCCTCCGAGCGGTAACGTGCAGTGCATACTCGTGCATCCTGAGTATTTTAATATGACAGCAAGCGGTGCAAACACCGCCAACGGTATTTCCAAGCGCGCTATACCGAACCGAAATGCACCCAAGCGCAGTCCCAATGGATCCGCCGGGTCGATAACGAAGGGTGTGTTCCTGGCTATATAGCAGTTGCGATGGCCTGATCCGGGATACAACGGGGATTTTACAACGGTAGAACGCCATTTCAAAATCCTGTTTCACAGAAACACATCAAGGCTGCGCAATAGATGAGTTGCGCTCTTTTTGCGGCAGCAATGCCAACGAAGCCTGTGTGATGGATGCCTTTAATCCTTCCTCCGAACTCTTTATATAGCTTTATGTAGGGCGTTGAATGAAAGATCCTTACTTGAGGGAGCTTCGGCTGTTCTTGGGGTGTGTATTCCAATTTATTTTTCTATCATAAAATGTGGTGTTTCCGATTATATTGTCAGGGATGAATTGGGGATCCTCTCCTCTATTCGCTTTTTAGGAGCATTGACTTTTCCGGCCTTGCTCGCTGCTGGATCCTTTTTTTCTACAAAAAATGTAACTATCGGAATATGGGTTTTACACAGGTCGGATTGGTGCCGAGCCTGCAAATACGGAACCTCCTTGGGAGTGTGCTTTTTTTTGTATAAATAAGAGGTTGTTCAAAGTTGAACAACCTCTTATTTATTTATTTTATTTGTTTATGCTTGAACTTTTTGTAATGGGAAGGGTGTAGCGCATTCCTCCCATTATCCAAATTCCGGGTTGCAGCAATCCTCCGATATCAAAATAATCAACATTCAATACGTTATTGGCTTGTATATGAAAGTTCCAATTTTTATATTGATATTGAATTCCTACATCCAACAACCAATAATCGGGATACGATGCATATAGGCCATTCTTCTGCTGAAATTCTCCTACTCTGGATTGGTATGTTACTTGATAATGAGCACTCAAATTGGGTATAATGGTATGATGTAATGCAATTGTAAATTTATGTCGCAAATAATCCAATACATATCGCGAGAGGTAACGGTCTGAGTCCTTATCGGAATGTAAATAGGCATAGCGAAAAGACACATCGGTTATAAAAAACGATTTGCCTAAAATCGCTCCGGGGTATACCGTGGTAGAAAATTCAATTCCACTGGTTATTACTTCGGTATGATTCATAGAATACCAAATCGAATCGGTTTCTTTTTTCACGTAATCGATCATGTTTTTTCCGTAACGGCGAAATACAGCCAATTGCCCTTCCCATACCGGTTCCTGATTCTCCGTTTTCCATAAATTATAGGTATATCCCAATTCTATATTAACAGCTTGTTCAGGCTTCAAATTGGAATTTCCGATAATGTCACCGGTCTTGTAAAACAAATCCGTAAAGGTAGGCATTCGCATTGTTTTCCCAACCAATAGATACGCTTTATGGTACCATTGGGTATGTTGAAAATGTATTTCGGGGATCCGATAGGACAAATCGAATGCAGGTAAGTAATAAAATGCATCATGGTTATCGGTATTGTGTTGCATCATAAACGAGCCGTTTGCATCAAAATTTTGCCATGAGAAACTATGATTCAGCCCTACCCCATAATGCCGGCGGGTATATCCATAACGATAAAAAAGATCATTTTCTCCCCCAATTGCAACAGGGTTGTCCAGTTGTAGTCCTATGCCTGTACTTATGATATTTTCTATTTTATAATCCAGTGTTAACGAAGTTTTTCCTATTTTCGAATGAAAATAAGAAAGTACGTTTCCTCCTAACACTTGTGAACGATGAAAATTGTTGCGTTCTCTCGGCTGCCCGTTTATAAGTTTGTATAAATCGGTTTGATACCGATAATATAAAGAAGGAATAATTTTTATTTTCCCTTTATTTACAAATTTAATACTTGCCAAAAAAGTTTGGGTACTATCGCGTTGATTCGGATATTTTAATGAATAAAAACCATTCGCTCCGTAGTTTTTATGAGCCATCCCGGCTTGAGCTTCTATTTTACCTATGGGAAGATCTGCAATTCCCATATAAAAAAGATTAAGGTTGCGAAAATCGGTATTTTCCACATACCCATCGGAGCGTTCGTATCCGGCATGAAAAAGATGCTTTGTTTTACGTGTAAAAAAGTTAACCGTAATTCCTGTTCGGAATAAACCATACATTCCACCGTCTATGGAAAGTTGTATCGTATTATTGGGTTGCGGCGTTGTCAAAATATTTACCATTCCGGAAAATGAAGAACTTCCGAAAAGATAAGGTGATGTGTTTTTATATACTTCAATGTTGGATATAATATCGGGCGAAAAAGGAAGGTTTAATGAATAATGCCCGGTTTGGGGATCGGTAAAGTTGATACCGTTGAGGAATATCGCTGTTTGATCAAAATTTCCCCCTCTAAAACTGAGATCTGCTTGGGTTCCAAAAGCACCTCGCTGTCGGACATCCAGTCCTTGCAAATGCCTTAATACATTGCTTAACGATTGGGGCTGTTGTCGATCTATTTCGGTTTTGGATACCGAAAGTTGTAAATGTACCATTTGTACATTATCCGTTTTTATCGGACGCTCTTCCGTAACTTCTATTTCCTCCAGGTTCACTTGCCTTTTTAATGAATCTTGAGCCGAAGCTTTTTTCGGGCATGCTACTATAGAACAAGCAACCGAGAGCGTCGAAATAATAACGACCCGGTGCAAACTGTTGAACGCGGCATAGCGCTTTCGAGTCCATCGTTTAAAATACACAACCTGCTGTGTGTGCTGTTGTTTTTTCATGTGTTTTAATTTTTAATTAATTATATTGATTTCTTCCTAATGAAGATTAGAAATTACATTTTGATTACAGATATTCTGTACGTAATGATAGATTAGATGCATCATCAGTACATTTTCAAGCAAATGATACACGTTATTTTATTTTACATTTCAACAGGTTTTTTCCTTCTAAAAAACCTTCCAATATATCGCCTATTTTTACGGGTCCCACTCCCAGCGGAGTTCCGGTATAAATTACATCTCCTATTTTCAGTGTCATAAACTGAGATACATATGCTATTAATGCATCTACGGAAAACAACATGTCTCGCGTATTTCCTTTTTGTACGGATTCTCCATTTTTCATCAACTCAAAATGCAAATTTTGAATCGGTTTTTCGAGGCTTTCCAATGGTATAAAATCACTTAACGCAGCAGAATCGTCAAATCCTTTGGACAATACCCAAGGTTCTCCTTTTTCAATTGCCCGACGTTGGAGGTCTCTGGCTGTAAAATCGATTCCTAAAGCGATCTCATGATAATACTTCTTGGCAAATCGGGTCTGAATATTTTTTCCTAATCTATTGATGCGGATAACCACTTCGAGTTCATACTGAATTTCTTGGGAGAAATCGGGGTAAAAGAACGGTTGATTTTTTTGCAACAATGCGCTATCCGGTTTCAAAAAAAATAAAGGTTGTTCAGGTATGGGTGCATGTAATTCTGCTGCATGCGCCGCATAGTTTCTTCCGATACAAATAATTTTCATGCTAGATGTTATTTGAAGTTTTTCACCTACTCAACAGAGTATTTGGAACTTACGATTTTCTTTTTTCGAACTAAAACAATCGGCCTTGGCCTCCTTTAAACTTAGAACGCAATCGTATTTCGGTAATTATTTTTTTTGTAGAAAGAGGGAAGTCGGCTTTCATCATCCAATCATAATAAGGAGGCTCTACTGTAAAGACTTCCTCCACGCATTTTCCTTTATATTTTCCAAAGTTAAATACTTCTCTACCTTGTTTATCATACCCCAAATGCCCGACCAAATCAGCCCATTGAGAATTTGAAGTAAACTCCTGAAGTTTCCTCATATCGTTTACAATCGGTTGACTGGTTTTTCCGTCCTTATCCATATATTCCACATCCTGATACCGTTCAAGCTGAGCCAACAATATTTCATAGGTAGCTACGGCATCCGCTTCTGCCGTATGAGCATTTTCCAAATCCTTATTACAGTAAAATTTATATGCAGCTTTTAGTGTTCTTGGTTCCATTTTATGAAAAATATTCTGCACATCAATTAATTTTCGATTTTTAATATCGAAATTAATCCCGGCTCGCAAAAATTCTTCAACGAGCATAGGTACATCAAATTTATTAGAATTATATCCTGCCAAATCTGCATCACCGATAAATGCAGCAATTTGCCCTGAAAGCTCTTTAAATGAGGGTTTATCTTTCACCATCTCATCGGTTATTCCGTGTATTTCGGTCGATTGTGGAGGTATAGGCATTAACGGATTTATCCGATGTGTAAATACTAACGTATTCCCATCGACAGCTACCTTAAAAAGGCATATTTCAATAATACGATCACTTCCGACTTGAACACCTGTGGTTTCGAGATCGAAAAAGATCAATGGTTTTGTTAAGTTTAATTTCATAGATGATTTTTTTATTTGTTGTCAATTTCCTTTGTTTGTTTCTTTACACAAAAAAATTATCGTGCAGGTTTATTCAAGAGCCCATTATGGGTTTTATGACAAGCTGCTATAGGCGGCTTTATGAATGCGTACCAGGCGTTTCAGCAGATCTTCCACATAATCCAATCGCAACATATTCGCTCCATCGGATTTGGCGTGTAACGGATAAGGGTGTGTTTCCATAAATATACCGTCAATACCCACCGCAACAGCAGCACGTGCTATCGTTTCTATCATTTCAGGATTGCCTCCTGTGACTCCGGCGGCCTGATTGGGACGTTGCAAAGAGTGGGTTATATCCATAATAACGGGGACTTGATTTGTTTTCATGATGGGGATAGAACGAAAATCGACTACTAAATCTTGGTACCCGAATGTAGTCCCTCGTTCGGTAAGCATAATCTCTTTTCCTCCGAAATACTTCACTTTATCTACGGCGTGATGCATGGATTCGGGTGATAAAAATTGTCCTTTTTTAATATTAACGGCTTTTCCCGTTTTTGCAGCGGCTGCTAACAACGACGTTTGGCGACACAAAAACGCAGGTATTTGCAACACATCCACATAATGGGATGCCATTTCAGCTTCGGTTTCGGTATGAATATCGGTTACCGTAGGAACATCGTATGTATCGCTAATGGTCTTCAACAATTCCAATCCTTCCCAATCTCCTATACCCGTAAATGAGTCTATCCTAGAGCGGTTCGCTTTGCGATATGAAGCTTTAAAAGCAAACGGAATTTGTAGTTTATCCGTAATTTCTATCAACTGTTCCACAATTTCATAAGGGATTACCTTATCTTCTATTACGCACGGCCCTGCAAATAAAAAGAAATTTCCGGAATCGAGATGTTTTAACTTAGGAATATTGGGATACATATTACTTGCTATTTTATTGATTTATTTCATTTTACTATTTCCATGTTACAAAAAGATATCTTGTAACCGGGTGCAAAGATACACCTTTTTTCCGAGACAAAAATACGCGTCAACATGTATACTGATTTTCAATTACTCAATTAAAAATCAGAAAAATAGACTTAATGAAAGAGGGCTTAAAAAAACAAAGCAACGATCATGTATTCCATATATGGCTTTCATTCTTAGAAAAAGAATTTTATAATTCATTATGAATAAAACAGGTATCATTTTATCCCTTTTATAGCATTTACGAAATTATCTCAAAGTATTACGATACCTAAGTATATGGGGTTTATGCATTAAAATCGCCCGGCTGTTTTCTCTTTGACATAAAAAAGGAAGGGTGTTTTTTCGAACTTCCCTTCCTTTCATGAATTAAACTAAGTGTCAATCAAACCGTATTTCGATTATTGGATAATCAACTTACGAATTATATTCAAATAATCGTTGTAGATCTG
>CAYYUE010000102.1:0-8182 GCA_964474745.1 uncultured Bacteroidaceae bacterium
ATAACATAAAAAATAGATAAAAATAATTATAAATATTTTTTGTATTTGCAAAAAACAACTAAACTATATAAATAAGAAAAAAGATATGACACCTAAGTTGTTTGATTTCATTTATGGCATACATCCCCATAATAATATCCTTACCTGGAATTGGTTGTTTACCCATAAAAATAATCAATGGATTCAAGAAAATAAGAAATTATTTAGAGAGAAAAGAGTTATTGATTATGGATGTGGAAAATGTCCTTATTTTGAATATATATCGGATATGGTATCAGAATACGTAGCATTGGATGTAATAGAACATGTGAATGTACCACAGCATAAGAAATTGCTACATATTACGCTTGATGAAACAGGAAAAATTCCGAATGGCGTGGAACCTGCTGACATTGTGTTATCAAATCAAGTTCTAGTGGAATTGCATGATGTTAATTTTTATTTGAGTGAAATAAGAAAGACAATAAAACCGGGAGGATTTTTATTCCTGACAAATCCTTGGGGGATGCCTGCCATTGGGCATAGTGATAGGATTCGTTTTACTCCTTTTCATGTTGTTTTATTGTTGAAGAACGCCGGCTTTCAAATTCAACAATACACTCCATCCGGTTATTTTTTCACAACAGTTGCATTAAGCTTGAACTTGTTGTTAACGGCGAAAAATAACTATGATATATATACCTCTGAAATAAAAATATCAAAATGGAAATGGGTAATATTTACACCCATTGTTTTTTTGAATAATATTGTGGCTGTTCTCTTGGATAAGGTAATACCCTTAAAACGATGTCCGGCAAATTATTTGATTATCGCAAAAAAACATACTAATGAATAGAAAAAAAATACCGGTTATTTTTATCATTTTTAATCGTCCTGAACAGGCATTAGAAAGTTTTCAGGCCATCAAAAGATATAAACCTGAAAGATTATATATTGCTGCGGACGGGCCTCGTACTCACAAACAAGGTGAAAATGAAAAATGTAATAAAACAAGACATCTCATTTTAAATGAAATAGATTGGGAATGCGATGTCCGCAAATTATTTCGAACAGAGAATGTGGGTTGCGGTAGAGGTGTTTCGGAAGGAATTTCATGGATGTTTGAAACAGAAGAATACGGAGCCATTATAGAGGATGATTGTATAGTGTCTGATGATTTTTTTCCTTTTTGTGAAGAAATGTTGTATCGTTATAAAGACGAAGATACGGTTGCCATGGTGAATTGTTTTGCACCTAACTATTCAAATAATACCTCTAATGAGTATTATTTTACCGGATATCCTTCTATTTGTGCTTGGGCTACATGGCGAAGAGCTTGGAAGAATATTGATTTTGAAATGAAGTCCTGGCCGAAGCAAAGAATGCAAGTCTTTAAACGATTTACACCTATTGAGGCGTGTATACATTACTTATTGTGGGATAAACTGTATCGTAAATTTAAAAATAGGAAAAAGTCAAATGCATGGGACTTTCAATGGTCTATATACATATTTATGAATAATAAATTGTGTGTAGAATTGAAGGCAAATTTAGTGAAAAATATAGGATTTGGTGAAGATTCTACCAACTGCTCAGATTCTAATTCGCCATTAGCCGATGCGTCATTTGGAAAATTACTCCTACCCTTGAAACATCCGCAAACAATTTCATGGGATGAGAAACACGAAAAACAACGTTCAAAAGAATATACAAAATATTATACACAATTGCTTTTCAACAAAATAAAAAAGATTTTTAAATTCTAACGATATGAAATATAATGTATGTATTATGGGGGCAGGCACAGCGGGTATGGCGGCTGCTTACGCTCTTAGAGGCACAACAATGTCTAATGGCAAACAGATAAAGGTTTTACTGGTCGAAAAACGGCAGGCTCTAGGTGGAACGGCCTCCCAAGCGTGGGTAGAAACATGGATTGAAGGAGTAAACCCACCCTATTTGCTTAAGCTATTCGAGCAAATGAAAATTGATGAAGGCAAGATATCTAATAGTTGGTTGCCGGAAAAATATTCGAGTACAAAAGGAAGTAATTTATTCCTTGATGGAGTTGAATTATCTAAACTATATGCCGATGATATGAAATCATCAAATGTGGAAATTTTATTAGGTTATAGTTTTTTATCGGCAGATTCGGATAAGGGGAAAATTAATTCTATTGTCATAACCAATGGCAAAGAGTCTGTTTGCATAGAGTCTGATTTTTTTATAGATTGTTCGGCAGATGGCGTGTTGTGTACTTATAATGGAGTAGAAAATGTAGATTATTTTGTTGGAGAAGATCCCGCAGCCCGTTTTAACGAAGATTTATTAACTGATAATACAAAGGCAGATTCGAAGAATTTGAATGAGCCTTCATTATTCTTTAAAGTGGAAACAAGATCGTCTATACAAGGGAAGAACGTGAAAAAAGCGGAATATGAAAAAATAGACCCGAAAGTTGAATTTAAATATGATGGGTATAGAGATAGAAATTGGGTTAACCCAATGAAAGGATTTAATCTATCGGGTAATGCTTTGATAGTAAGAGAAAACGGACATGCAACAGGTGCGATCGATTCGGAAAAGGCTTGGAGAGAGCTCAGTGAACAGATCGCGCCATTTTGGTCTTTTGTTCACAATGAAATTATTCGCAGAACCCAATCTAAGGAACCTTTATATGGATATACGCAAAAGGATTTGGAATATTTCTATCAAGGTCAACATGCCCCAATGCTAGGCATTCGGGAAACCTATCGAATCCATTGCGATTACATGCTTCGTCAGTCAGATCTTTTAGAAAGAATCTCATCGCGAAACTTGAAGCGACATATTGCTTGTGGGAGCCATACATTAGATTTTCATGTATATGGGAATATTGATGATGGAAAAGTGAGAGAATTTAATAAAAAAATACAACCTTCGGGAATACCTTATGATTGTTTGATACCGAAACGGTTTGACAATGTTTTGGTAGCTTGCAGGGCTTATGGAGCAAGTCACATAGCTTTGTCTGCAAGACGAATAAACAAAGATATGGCTCAATTGGGATGGGCTGCCGGTAATGCTATTCGTATATGTTTTGAAGAAGATTTAGGCAATACACGAAACGTTTGTGTGTCAAAATTACAATCAAAAGAGTATACAAATTTTGCTGAAAGTGTGAAACACTTAGAGCAAATTATGAAATAACGATGGTTTTTTATCAGAGACAATATATTTTTCAACAAAAACATTTGAATAAGGAATAATGGTTATACGAAAAATTGTCAGGAGTCGGGTATTGGATATATGTGGTTTGTTTTCAAAGCCTCAAAATGGGATTCACATCCTTAACGGACATCGGATAGCATTACAAAATCCAACATCGCAAGTTTTTGAACAACAATTAACCTTGTTGTCAAAAAGGGTGCGTTTCATTCGTTTTGAAGATGCCGTTCAACGAATCATAAAAAGGGAAAATCCAATAGAACCTATAGTGGCATTCAGTTTTGACGATGGATTTGAAGAACATTACACCATGGTAGCTCCTGTGTTGGAGAAATTTGGAATTAATGCAGCTTTTTTCATTAATCCGAATTTTGTAGAGGGAGATGAAATCTATATTCGACAATTTACGGAAGAAAAAGTATTGACATTGAATAAGCGGCCTATGCAATGGGATCAAATTATTGATTTGGATAAACGAGGGCATGTTATAGGTGCTCACACATTAGATCATTATATGATTAATGATGATAATCGGTATGAATTAGAGCATCAAATTGGTGATTGTAAAACGATAATAGAAGCGAAGTTAGGGAAATCGTGTGATTATTTTGCATTTCCATATGGCCGATTAGAGCACGCAAATCCGATGTCAGTAGATATAGCGAGTAAACATTATCTCTACATTTTTAGTCAATCTGATTATAAACACTATTTTTCTTTTGATAATCATGTAATTAATCGTCGCCATTTTGAACCCGATTGGAATATTCGTCATGTCAATTATTTTTTAAGCTGTAAGAAGAAATACTAATGCCTACTCTTTTACAAATAAATACAACTTGCAATTCTGCTTCACATGGACGTATAGCGGAGCAAATCGGACAATTGGTTATAAAAAACGGTTGGAAAAGCTATATTGCTTTTGGGCGAGGAAATCCCAAAAGTCAATCAGAAACCTATAAAATTTGTTCCGATCTTGGATTGTATAAAAATGTAATTTTAGCACGCATTTTTGATAATGACGGATTCTGTTTTGGAAACGATACCCAAAAACTTATTGGGTACATTGAGCGAATAAAACCAACTATTGTTCATTTACATAATCTGCATGGTTATTATTTGAACATTCAAGTATTATTTGAATACCTTGCCAAACAAAAAATTCCAATTGTCTGGACTTTGCATGACTGTTGGCCAATAACCGGACATTGTTCTCATTTTGAGTATATCGGATGTGAAAAATGGGAAAAACAGTGTATGAATTGTTCACAAAAGAAACAATATCCAGCATCTTTCATGGCGGATGAATCAAAAAGGCATCATTCCCTTAAAAGGAGACTGTTCTCAGCATTACAGAACTTACGTATTGTAACGCCATCGGATTGGTTAAAGAATATTCTTGAAAAATCATATTTACAGAAGTTTCCGGTTACCACAATTAACAATGGAATAGATATAACTCTATTTAAACCGGAGCAAGAACTTTCGATATTGAAACAATATAATTTGCAAAATAAACGAATCATACTAGGAGTTCCTTCTCAATACTCGCTTCAAAAATGTATAGATGAATTTATTAGATTAAGTCATCTATTACAAGATAACTGTTTGATTGTGCTTATAGGGTTGACTAAAAGACAATTAAATACACTTCCTTCCAATGTATTAGGCATTGAACGTACGCAGAATAAAGAAGAAATGGTGGCGTGGTATTCTCGTGCGGATGTATTCGTTAATACGACGTTAGAAGATACCTTTCCAACGACCAATTTGGAGGCTTTGGCTTGTGGAACCCCCGTGATTACCTATGCAACAGGAGGAAGTGTAGAGTCTGTATCTTCTAATACAGGCTTCATTGTACCACAAAATGATATTATGGCTCTCAAGGATAGGGTAGAGGATGCAATTAAGCAGGGGAAGATTTTTTACAGAAATTCTTGTGTGAAACGGGTTAATGATTTATATGACAGCAAAAAGCAATATGATAAGTATGTTGGATTGTATAACAGTATTTTGGGAAAAACAAAATGAAAATATCTATAATTACAGTATCTTACAATAGTGCCTCGACCATACGAGATACCTTTGATTCTGTTTTGAAGCAAACCTATCCCGATATTGAATACATTATCGTGGATGGTGCCTCAAAGGATGATACGGTTAAAGTGATTGAGGAATATGAGCCAAGATTTCAAGGTAGAATGCGTTGGATATCGGAACCCGATGAAGGCCTGTATGATGCCATGAACAAAGGAATACAAATGACTACGGGTGATGTGGTTGGAATTTTAAATTCCGATGATTTCTTAACAGGCAATACCGTCATAGAGAAAATAGCAGGCTTTTTCAATAATCAGGTTGATTGTGTTTATGGGGATATTCATTTCGTGAGAAATGAGAATCTTTATAAATCTGTAAGATATTATTCTTCAAAGTCCTTTTCTCGATGGAAAATGATATTCGGATTTATTCCGGCACATCCCTCATGCTACATAAGAAGATACCTTTTTGAGCAATACGGATCTTACGACACTCGTTATAAGATAGCCTCAGATTTTGATTTTTTACTGCGATATATTTATATCCATAAAATAAGAATACGATATATTCCATTAGATATGGTTGCCATGAGAATGGGTGGTGTTAGTACGAGGTCATTACAAGCTAGAAGACTCATTATGAATGAACATTTGCAAATTTTTAAATCTCACCACCGATACAATAATAGAATAATTTTAAGTTTGCGATACCCATTCAAAATATTAGAATTGTTAAATAGAAAGAAAAAAAACAATATATGCAAAAAATAGCATTAATTACTGGAATAACAGGACAGGACGGTAGTTTCTTGGCTGAATTTTTATTGGAGAAAAGATATGAGGTACATGGGATTATCCGTCGATCATCTTCATTTAATACAGCACGTATTGAACATCTTTATTTAGATGAATGGGTGCGCGATATGAAACAAAAACGGTTAATCAATCTCCATTATGGAGATATGACCGATTCTTCCTCGTTAGTCCGTATCTTACAACAAATACAGCCCGATGAAATCTACAATTTGGCTGCACAAAGTCATGTGAAAGTATCGTTTGATTGTCCTGAATATACAGCCGAGGCCGATGCATTGGGAACCCTTCGGTTGTTGGAGGCTGTTCGTATTTTGGGTATGGAAAAAAAGTGCCGTATCTATCAGGCCTCAACATCAGAACTGTATGGATTGGTTCAAGAAGTGCCTCAAAAAGAGACGACACCGTTTTATCCGAGATCCCCTTACGGAGTAGCCAAATTGTATGGTTTTTGGATTACCAAGAATTATCGAGAAAGTTATGGCATATACGCAGTCAATGGTATTTTATTTAATCACGAAAGCGAGCGTCGCGGCGAAACATTTGTAACACGTAAAATTACGTTAGCAGCGGCTCGTATCGCACAAGGATTTCAGGATAAATTATATTTGGGTAATTTAAATTCGTTACGGGATTGGGGATATGCCAAGGACTATGTGGAATGTATGTGGATGATGCTTCAGCATGAAACTCCCGAGGATTTTGTAATTGCGACAGGAGAATACCACACCGTTCGTGAGTTCTGTACCGTAGCGTTTAGAGAAACCGGAATTCAATTGAGGTGGGAAGGAGAAGGTATAAATGAAAAGGGAATAGATACAGCAACAGGTAAGGTGCTGGTTGAAGTCGATCCCAAGTATTTCCGCCCTGCAGAGGTTGAACAATTATTAGGAGATCCCACAAAAGCAAGAGCTGTATTAGGATGGAATCCTACAAAAACCTCCTTTGAACAATTGGTGAAGATAATGGTAACACATGATATGAAATTTGTAAAAAAATTACATTATCAAAGTCAGGAATAATATGGAGAAAACCAGTAAAATATATGTTGCAGGTCATCGAGGATTAGTAGGATCAGCCATATGGGATAATTTGAAATTGAAAGGATACACAAACCTTATTGGGTTATCTCATAAAGATCTTGATTTATTAGATCCTCGAGCTGTTGAGAATTTCTTTGACAAAGAAAAACCGGAATATGTAATTCTGGCGGCCGCATTTGTAGGAGGAATTCTGGCAAATAGTCGTTACCGTGCCGATTTTATTTATAAGAATCTACAAATTCAGCAAAATGTTATAGGTGAAAGTTATCGGCATCAGGTAAAGAAGTTATTGTTTTTAGGAAGTACGTGTATATATCCTCGTGAAGCTTCACAGCCGATGAAAGAAGAATGTTTGTTGACTTCTCCTTTAGAGTACAGCAATGAACCCTATGCAATCGCAAAAATAGCCGGCTTAAAAATGTGTGAAAGTTTTAATCTGCAATATGGTACTAATTACATTGCAGTAATGCCTACCAATCTATACGGTCCTAACGATAATTTTCATTTGGAAAATTCGCATGTAATGCCTGCTATGATTCGAAAAATATATTTGAGTCGTCAATTGTTCGCTCACGATTGGGAGTCGGTAAGAAAAGATTTGCAAACACGTCCTGTCGAAGGAGTTGCAGGAGATAGTACCGAAGAAGAAATAAGTAACATCTTAAGTAAATACGGAATTTACCCCGATAGGGTAGAACTGTGGGGAACCGGGGCTCCTTATCGAGAATTTTTATGGAGTGAAGAAATGGCAGATGCTTGTGTGCATATTATGGAACAGGTGAATTTTTCGGATATTGTCGGAACACCCAATTATAACGACTTTGATTATCGAAATCGTGAACATATGGAAATTCGCAATTGCCATATCAATGTGGGCACAGGAAAAGAGGTAACGATAAAAGAATTGGCCTATTTAATAAAACAAGTTGTGGGGTATCCCGGGAAAATTGTTTTTGATTCTTCGAAACCGGATGGTACTCTTCGAAAATTGACGGATTCAACAAAATTGCATTCATTAGGATGGCATCATAAAATAGAAATAGAAGAGGGGGTTCAAAAACTATATGACTGGTATCGAAAAAACGGATAAGAGTCTGAAAT
>CAYYUE010000103.1:0-8174 GCA_964474745.1 uncultured Bacteroidaceae bacterium
AGCAATAAAAAAGCCGATAATTAGAAATTATCGGCTTTTTTATTGCAATCTTCACTGTAAAATCATTATTTCAAAAAAACAGATCTAAAAATAATGACTTTATATATTCTGAGAATGACTCTTTTGAATCTTTCATACATCCAATGCACTTCATTCTTTATGATGATATCAATCAATGGACATATAATTTTTCGAACAGTTCTCGAATTTCTTTGGATTCTCTAATGATGTTCAACGTTAGTTCGGCATGTCCTCGAGCATAACCGTTTCCTACAATCAGATGAATATCTTTACCGACTCCCTCTGCTCCCAACGCCGCTTTTGTAAAACTAGTAGCCATTGAAAAGAAATACACGCATCCTTGGCCTTTCGTAATCAAAATAGAGGTCATTTCGGTAGAAGGAACATTTACATTATTAATGGTAACATCGGTTCCTCTTCCTCCTGTAATTGACATTACTTTATTATATACATCCATTACGTTGGTTGCATCGGCAACAATTACATCTGTAGCCAATTGCATATCAATAATACGCTGCGCATTTTCTTGAGAGTATTCTACTACAATTACTTTTCCATAACGTCCTACGTTTTTCATGGCTTGATAACAGCACAATATCCCTGATTTTCCACCGCCTCCAATAATGCAAACAATATCTCCTTCGGTTACCAAACGATCTACTTGAGCAGGAGCACCAGCAACATCGAGTACCGCCAATGCCAATTTCTCGGGAATATCCTCGGGAAGAACGGCAAACAATCCGCTTTCAAATAATATAGCTTCTGCTACTACATCTACCTGATCGGAATTCGAAGATAAACGTTTGATTTCTTTAATTTTCAATGGTGTTAATGATAAGGATACCAATGTTGCTATTTTATCTCCGACTTTTACTTTGGTATTGTTCTGAAAATTTTCACCAATTTCTTTTACTTTTCCAATAAGCATTCCGCCTGAACCCGTAACAGGGTTTTGCATTTTTCCTCTATCTTCCACAATGGAAAGAATCATTTTCTTCATTTGTTCTGCGTCGTCGTTACATGCTCGCCGAATTTGCGTATAACTCGCCGAATCGATATTCAGAGTACTCACTTCTATAAGTATCTCATTATCGTAAATTTCCATTGTATTATCCAGCTTTAATGCCGGCTGAGGCAATGTTCCCAAAGGTTCTACCACGCGGTGGGTTCCGTATCTACATCCTTGTTTATGCATTGTTTTCTTATTTTTTATTGAAGATTGTATTGTCTTCATTCATACTCAAAATGATTCTTGTTTTATTCGTGTCGAAAAATGTATTTTTTTTATTATGTTTTATACTATTTCCCGAAAAAGCGATAGCATCTTACGACACTACCGCTTTCCTATATATTCATCAAAGAACAATGCTTTTCTAATTACGCATACAATTCTTCAAAGATTTTTCTCAATTCAGGAGATTCGCGAAGTTCTTGCAATGTAATTTCTGCGTGTCCTTTTGTATACCCATTTCCAACAATCATGGTAACATCGCTACCTACTCCTTCTGCTCCTAATGCAGCTTTTGTAAAGCTAGTGGCCATTGAGAAGAAATAAACGAGACCATCGTTTTTGGTACAAAGAATAGATGTCATTTCTGTATCGGGAACATTTACGTTATTAATAGTAACATCGGCCATTTTACCTTCAGTTAATCCACTAATAATTTCCATCATAGCTACAGGGTCATTTGCATTACCGGCAAATACATGATCACAGAAGCCTAATTTTTGTAAGCGTTCTGTAGACTTTTGGCTATGGCACATTCCAATAACTTTTCCTGTAACACCTACACGTTTTTTAGCTTCGTAGCAACACAACATTCCGGATTTTCCACCGGCTCCAATAATCAATACCGTATCGCCCGGTTTGCAAAGTTTTGCTGTTTGAGCAGGAGCCCCGGCTACATCTAATGCCGAAAGGGCTAATTTTTCTGGCATGTCTGCAGGTATTTTTGCATAAATACCACTTTCAAAAAGGATTGCTTTTCCATCAATATCTACTTGATCGACTTCAGCACGAATTTCTTTAATTTTATCGATACGAAGAGGGGTTAATGACAACGAAACCAACGTCGCAATTTTATCACCTTCCTTTAAATCGATTTTTTCCTTCAACGCATCACCTATTTTCTCAACAGTACCTAACAACATACCACCCGAACCTGTCCATGGATTACGATGCTTGCCTTGTTTTGCAACAATATCCATCATAATTTCAGCAATCTTAGTTTTATCTCCATTGGCTCTTGCAGAAATATCTGTAAAAGAAGCCGAGTCGATATTTAGGGTTTGTACATCAATAAGGATTTCATTATCATAAATTTCATCCATGTTGTTGTCGATTTTGTTTGCCGGTTGAGGCAATACGCCTTTAGGTTCAATGACACGGTGTGTACCGTATTTATTTCCTTTTTTTTGCATAACATTTAATTTATTTATTGATTACTAATAAAATAACCGCTACCTTTTTATTAAGCATGATACCACAAAGGTACGTTATTTTTTCGATTTATATAGCAGGAAACTTGTTCTCTTGAAAGGATTTTAAGACAATAATTCAAAAATTGCCTTCATCATATTTTCGGAACCTTCGGCCACTTCGGATATACGTGTTGCCGTCATATAGCAAGGAGTTGTAACTATGTTGTTTTGCCTATCCACAATAACCTCTGTTACTCCTGCATTTTGATGAACACCTCCCATCTTTTCAATATTGCATGCGTCCGGTTGGCTAGTTCCAATAGTTACTGCAATATCATGTCCTAAAACTTTTGCTAAAACAACGGGAGCAATACACATGGCTCCAATGGGTTTACGCATTCGATACATATCCTTTATAGCCTTTTCAACATCTATATTTACCTCCATATTTGCTCCATCAAATGCATAAGTACTCAAATTCTTAGCGGCACCGTATCCTCCTGGCAATATCAAAGCATCAAATTCGGAAGCGTTGAATGTCAACATATCTTGAATTTGTCCCCGAGCAATACGTGCAGATTCGACCATTACATTTCTTTTTTCGTCGGTCTCTTGGCCTGTTAAATGATTTACTACTTTACACGTTACATTCGGTGCAAAAAGTACATAGTTTGCATTCATTTTATCAATGGCTAGCATTAATAATGCAGCTTCGTGAATTTCACTACCATCGTAAACTCCACATCCGGAAAGAATTACAGCAATATTTTTCATATTATTCATTATATCATATAAGTTAATTTTGTACCTATAAAACTCTTTTCTTCAAATAATCGAAGAAATTTCACACTCTCTATAAACGAAAGACAAAAATACATAAATTTTGTAATATGAAATCAAAAAAAGACACATCGGATTATATTCAGCAAAAAAATGTACTTTTGCAAATTGAAAACGGTAACCATTCTATCGCCGGTTGGCTAGTACAACAGGAGGAAAGTCCGGGCAACATCGAGTCACCATACTTCCTAACGGGAAGGTACTTTATTAAAGTAACAGCAAGTGCCACAGAAAATTACCGCTGCATTTGCAGTAAGGGTGAAAATGTGAGGTAAGAGCTCACAACGAAGGATAGCGATATGCTTCGTGGGTAAACCTTATGGGTTGAAAAACCAAATATACCGACAGTTAAGAGTCGACTCATTCGTTGTCGGGGGGTAGGTTGATAGAGACAATTGGCAACAATTGTCCTAGATAAATGATAGAACATCCTCATTCTATGAAGGATGACAGAACCCGGCTTATAGGTTACCGTTTTTATTTTACACCAAACGTAATAGAATAAAAAACAAGTTCTTTCGTTATGTATGAACGAAGAAATCTATTGTAATATGAGGAATCAATCGAAAGTTTACATAAGAAGATATATGAATGCATTATATATGGGGCTATGTGTATTTGTTGTTGCTTATTTAGCGATCGGATGCTCGTCGCAACGCACTATTCTGGAATCACCGGATTTAGTATTGCACTACGCTATGTACCCTTCTAAGGAAACATTATTACCTATTGAAAAGGGATATCGTACTTATGTAAAAAATGCTGAAAAGGATATTATTTTCGATCAGGGTTTTTGTGCTGAATATGCTACGTCGCTAGCGCTTTTAAAAAAATATAAAGATGCATTTATTTGGTTCGAAAAAGAAGCTCAAGATTATCCTTTATCGAAGGAGTATATTATTGTTTTAAAAAAACAACTTATTCCTGAACCTACATTAACGGCGTTGGAGATAGAACGCGCCGAAAAACTTGAAAAAGAACGTTTAGCAGCTGAAGAAAAGCGAGCAAAAGAGGAAGAGAAAAGAGAAAGAGAGCGGCTCGCCGCTGAAGAAAAAGCGGCTCGGGAAGCTGCCAAACAAGAAAAGATACAAATAGCAAACGAGAGAAAGGCAGAAAAAGAAGCTCTCCGAAAAGAAAAAGAGGAAATTGTTGCAGAGAAAAGAGCAGAGAGAGAGGCAATGAGGAAGGAACGTGAAGAAGTTTCAGCGGAAAAGAAAGCGGAAAAAGAAGCCATTAAAAGGGAAAAGGCCCAACAAGATGCTGAGGAGAAGGCTCAAAAAGAGACTGAAAGAAAAGAAAAAACGCAAAAGAATATGGAGGAAGAATCAAAAAAACAGTAAGATTCTTTGTTACGAAAAAGCAGCTATCTATTGAAAATGAATGATCATATGACAAAATTTAAATATAGTGTATATTTCTTTCTTTTTGTTACGATAAGTATTTTTATTATCGGATGTAAAACAGAAGCTAAATTATCAAGATACAAAGAAATATATACGGAAAAACCAACTACTATTTATATCGCTCCTACTATTGATATTTCGGAACGTCCTAAAAGCAAAATCAGCGATAATAGTTACAATAATGAACTGAACACGGCTCATAAATACATGAGTCAATCGTTACGTGTTCCTTTTACAAAAAAAAGTTATTATGTACTCAGCCCATTAGTTTCTTCGGAAATTGCTAAAATAGATTCTCTTGGAGAGTTTAACATGAACGACACAAGTTCTGTACAAAAAATCTACAAAAAATATGGAGTTGATGCCATTTTGTTTACATTTATCTACAAATGGGATAAAGTGGGTGATGATTGGATTGTTTATATAGAATACATCCTTAAATCAACAAAAACAAACACTACTTTACTGAATACGAAAGTAAAAGCATGTAAAAGAATTCCACTCGGACTGCGAGGAATGCCTACGGTATCTCCTCGGGATAAAAAGCTAACGGCTAATTTACAATTGGACAATGGTACGGCTCAACGCGTATTGTTGGTTGATTTGGTAAATAATTATGTTTTGCAGGATATTCCGGTGGCTACATTGAGTAAGAATTTTGAAAAGGATATCAACGAAAATTCAAAATTTAATTGTTTTGAATATTTTTATGATGAAACGGGTGTGGTTGAAATTCGTATATTGAGTGTGGAGGAATTTGATCAAGATTGTTTTTTATTGAACAATAATTAGTTCATTACGGATAGTAGGGGGCCTTTTTTCTATTTTTTTTGGAGATAAAAAAGATTTTCCAACAACATCCTTCGAAAATATCAAAGGGAATTGTTGTTGGAAAATACGTATTAGATTTTACATGGAGGCTCCATTACCTTGAGTTGCATTTTGTTTGGCTTGGCTTTCCAGTTCCATTTTTCCAAAGCGGCACGTAATTCCTGCAGAAATATAGCGACTGGTATATTTAAAAGAATTGTATGAAATGTAGTATGGATTGGTTGTTATATTTTCGGATTTATTCCAATCAAAGATGTCTTGTACATTTAGAAAAACAGAGAATTTACGATCGTAAAAGTCAGCCCGTAATCCACAATCTACGGAATATGTGGCTTTCTTTTCTGCAAATAAACTTTGGGTTGGAGAACGATAATTTGCAGAAGCATATATTTCGAATTTCTTCCATAGTTTTGCCCAGAAATTCAATCTAAAACTATAGGAAAACATGTTGCTTTCTACTTTTTCATCTTTACGAAAATAGGTTTCCAAATAGGACTCATATATATTGGCATAAAACCGGATGTTCATAAAGTCTTGAGGACGGTAAGTAACATTCAATTCCGCACCGGTATTGTAAGAGCTGCCCAAATTTACGTCTTGGGTAAATGATACGATACGTCCGTAAACATCGCTATAAGCTACATCGGTAAGGGAATTGATGGAGTTTGTAGAATTTCTGTAATATGCAGACAGGTTTATCGAACCGAACTTATCAATATATTTCGACCATCCTCCTTCAAAAGAATTGGTATAAGTGGGCTCCAAATTCGGATTCCCTATGGTATAGGAATCTAGATCATAAACAACAAAACGAGTAAGCTGTCCAACCGAAGGGTTGCTGATTCGTCGAGAATAACTGAGTTTAAAATTATGCATATCTTTTGTACGATACGATAAGTGAATAGAAGGCCTCCAGTTTGTATATGATTTTTCAAAATTATATTGCGTAGCATCAGGATACACTGCATCGAGATTTGCATATTCTATACGCGAACCTAACTTTATGGTAAAATCTCCAAAACGATGTTGTAATGTTATATATGCATCAAAAATCCGATCTAAAAATTGGCTACGATAGGATCGCAACGAATCTCGAATGTATGTATCTTCAGTATTTTTGATTAACGTATCTTTCTTATAATCATTATTTTCCCAACCCCATTGGTTAGATAATCCAACAGAAATTTCTCCGTTTTTCGAATAAGGAATCGTGTAATCAATGTTAGCACTCCATCCATTTTCACTTTGTTTTTGACTTGATTTTTGAGTTAAATCTAACCATGCTTGAGGAATATAAGATCGTTGGTAATTGCTTGCATTTGTATTCATAAATAGGTTTCCATCTAAGCCGGCCGATATTTTATGGCCTTTACTATTGAATTTATGTTCATACCAAGCACCACCATATCCCCAAAGGTAATCGGAAGAATTGCCTCCGGATGCGTTATATGTATAATCGCCTATCATGTAGAGGTATTCTTTTCGAAATGTAGTAGATTCATTATTGGATCTTTGAGCATTGGGCCCCATTCCCATCCAAAAAGAGAATGTATTCATCGTATCCATGGTATAATCGAAGCTAAAATGAAAATATCCGCTTATTGTTTTACTTTTGTCTTTACTATTTGAATGTTGGTATTGAGAAGTATCTCCCAAATTATTAAATGAATAATTATAATTCTCTCGTTTCGAATCCCATATGGAATATAAAAAATTCCCATAAAAGTTTAAATTTATTTTTTCGTTTGACCAAACATAAGAAATCCATGGAGTTACTGCAGGTCTGGAAGTAGCATAAGCTCCAAAACTAATAAATTGATTCTTTTTTACTTTCGCGTTTGTTACGATGTTTATAATACCTCCATCACTTTTCGAAGCATAACGCGCCGAAGGGTTGGTAATCACTTCGATTCGTTCAATACTATTGGCCGGTAATTGTTGAATATATGTTTTCAAATTTTCAGCACTCAAATTAGAGGGTTTATCGTTAATCCAAATGTCTACACTGGAAACGCCTCTTAATGTTATATTTCCTTCTATATCTACCTCTACGCCGGGTGCATTTTGTAATGCATCGGATGCAGTTCCTGATTGCACACTAGGATCTTCGGAAACTTGATACATCGTTTTTTCTCCTTCGTTGGCATAAAGCGGTTTTTTTTCTTTGATAACGACGGCATCTAATACTGTTGCTCCCTGGGCAAGTCTTAAAATACCTAACTTCACGTTTTCTCGCACTTCAATCGGTCGCATGAAATTACTATAACCTATAGCTGAAACACGTAACAAATAATTTCCTGAGGCTACATTTCTAATTTCAAAATTTCCTTTTTCATCTGAGGAAGCTCCTCGAACAAAAATACTGTCTGCTTGCCTCAATAATCCTATGTTTACGAAGGGTACAGGTTGATTGGTAGTTTGGTCCAGTAAAACTCCGAAAACGGAATATAGAGGCTCGACTTGTGCCAATACAGAGTTGTTTCCGCTTAATAAAAAAGCAAAAACAAATACAAATGTGTAAATGTGTTTCATTATTTAACTCTTACAATCGTTTATTTCACGCTTAAAATACGTGAGGTAGTAAATTTTATTATATATTGAAAACTATTTACTAATTTTTATATTCCTAAACATATTTATTACAATATTAATTCAAAT
>CAYYUE010000104.1:0-8018 GCA_964474745.1 uncultured Bacteroidaceae bacterium
TTTTTGGAAGAAAATACGATATGTCTATGCAGAGTTCCATGCAACTACTTATAGAAGCGTTGGAAAATCATTGTATTGAGATAAAAATCTTAGAATCGTTTTACTCCCTTATTTTCAATCATATTCAGTTTAAAACAGTTCCTACCCTATTAAGTAAAGAAAAACTACAAACCAACGAAGTTGATTTTCTATTTTCCATAGGAGGTGACGGAACCTTACTGAATACCGTTGAGTTAATTCAAGAATCCAATGTTCCTGTTTTGGGTGTGAATATGGGACATTTAGGTTTTTTAACCAGTATCAATCCCCGAAATATAAAAGGGTTCGTTTCAGAACTTATGAACAGTCGTTATACTATTGAGAAACACTCGTTATTGCATGTAGAAACAACCCAAGAACTTTTCGGAGAACACAATTTTGCCTTAAATGAGGTTTCCATTCATCGGGAAAACAATGCATCGTTGCTTTCCACAAATGTGTATATCAATAATGAAATATTAGCGACTTATACCGGAGACGGACTTGTTGTAGCGACACCTACCGGTTCCACAGCTTATTCTTTAAGTTGCGGAGGGCCTATACTCACTCCGGATTCGAATTGTTTTGTAATCACTCCTATTGCAGCACATACGCTTACATTACGCCCGCTTATTATTCCCGATTCTTCGCATATACGATTGGTTACATGCAACAAAGAACAGCAAATGTACATGGGGCGCGACTCACAAACGCAACTGTTAAATTGTAATACAGAAATTCTTTTATCAAAAGAAAAGTTCTCCATTAATCTAATTCGTATGCAAAACCAAAGTTTTTATCGGGTAATTCAAGAAAAACTTATGTGGGGGGTAAATTGCGTTTCCGTGTTATAACCTCATTGGAATTCAGAAGCCTGATAAAAAAGAGTATTTTCGAAAAAAATACACATAACGAACAGTTTTCTCAGTTCTCACACATTATCAAAATTATAAACAAATATAAAATAAAATTATAATCATTTTAAAAACCAAATCATATGACTAAAATTAAAACGATATACACAGGATCTCTTCGAACCGAAGCGGAGCATCTCCCTTCCGGTAATAAAATAATTACCGATGCGCCAATCGACAATCATGGAAAAGGTGAATATTTTTCCCCAACCGATTTACTTGCCACTTCATTGGGAAGTTGCATATTAACTATCATGGGAAGTTCTGCAAAATCGCATGGATTCAATATAGACGGTACCACAATTGAAACAGAAAAAATTATGGCAACCCATCCTCGTCGTGTCGTGGAGCTTATATTGGACATTACATTTCCAACCGGCAATAATTATACCGATTCGCAGAAAAGAATTATTGAATCCGCTGCCAGAACCTGTCCGGTAGCTAACAGCCTACATCCCGACATAAAAAAAACCATTACGTTCAATTACTAAAGACATTTTCAACGATCAGTCAAATTCTGTATCTTTGAGTCTAAAAGAATTGTTGATTACAAAAGTTTGAATAAAATAACATCGTAATACTATACATATTTCCCCCTTCGTCTTTTAGCAAAGATAGAGGGGAAAATATTATGAAACAATAGGCTGTATGAAAATGTTATTTTACAACATCCACATCATTTTATAAAAATCTATTTTTTTCGAGTCGCTATAATCAACATCATAGGACGACGCAATTCATCACGCATTCCTTCTATTTGTTCCAGCATATCAACGTCAGGTGCGGCTCAATAAGGTTAACTATTTCGAAATCATTTGAGAGCAATGCTTGTATATAAGTAGTTAGTGTTTTATGATACTTTTGTACCTGTTTCCCTAAGAAATTTGCAGTCCTTACGCCTTCATGAAAATAGTTGCCCACCGGCCAATGCATCGGACGGCCATGCACATCGGTGTACCATTCTTGTGTTTCATAAGCTGTAAAGATGGGATGTTCAACTGAAAAAACAAAATCGTCTCCTATTTTCAAACAATTGGATACCTTACAACAAACATTATCAAAGGATTCAATATAATGGAGCGTGAGTGAACTCAACACTGCATCAAACGGTTGTTTTGCATAATCAAAATCTTCTACCGCCATGACGTGATAGTCAATTCGTTCATCTGCATTTATTTCCTTTGCTTTTTGAATCATCTTTTCAGACAAATCAATGCCGACAACCTGAGATGCTCCTTGTTCTATAGCATATTTACAATGCCAACCATAACCACATCCCAAATCCAACATTCGTTTTCCTTTTAAATCGGGCAACAAACTACGCAACATATGCCACTCCCCCGCTCCTTTCAATCCCAAGATAGAGCGGCTCATTTGGCCTTATTGCTCAAAAAAAATCTCGTCGTCGTATGTACTCTTTTTCACAATAGCATATTTAAGTTATTTCACACGCTTATTCAGCAATCTGATAGTCAAAACATAGAGAACATTTCATCCCATACAAAAAAACACGTCAAAACTATTCGAGATTTTAGCGAAAAAGATAATACATTTCATGTAAAAGCTTTTCTACCAAACCTTGATTTGTTTTATGAGTGTAACGGTTGTATTTTTTCACGCAAATATACATTCAACCTGTCAATAGGAATTCGATCCTGTTTCATGGTATCGCGCTCACGAACGGTAACCGTTTGATCTTGTAGCGTTTGATTATCCACAGTAATACAAAATGGAGTTCCAATAGCATCCTGGCGGCGATAACGACGGCCAATGGCGTCTTTTTCATCGTATTGCAACATGTAATCATACTTCAATTGATCCATTATTTCCTGCGCTTTTTCAGGTAAACCGTCCTTTTTCACCAAGGGCAACACCGCTGCTTTGTAAGGAGCCAATACCGGAGGTATTTTCAAAAATACACGTTCCGATCCGTCTTCCAATTTTTCTTCATGATATGCATAACTATAAATAGCGAGGAACGTCCTATCCAAGCCAATAGAGGTTTCAATAACACAGGGAATGTAACTTTCATTGATTTCCGAATCGAAATACTGTAGTTTTTTTCCGGAGAATTCGCTATGGCGCGACAAATCAAAATTGGTACGGGAATGGATTCCCTCCAATTCTTTAAATCCAAAAGGAAATTCAAATTCAATATCGGTTGCGGCATTGGCATAATGAGCCAATTTTTCGTGATCATGGAATCGATACTTGGCAGCCGGTATACCTAGCGAAAGATGCCACTTACGGCGCGTTTCTTTCCAGTGTTCGAACCACTTCAACTCTTCACCCGGACGTACAAAAAACTGCATCTCCATTTGTTCGAACTCACGCATACGAAAAATAAACTGACGGGCAACAATCTCATTACGAAATGCTTTTCCAATTTGTGCAATACCAAAAGGTATTTTCATACGCCCCGATTTCTGAACATTTAAAAAATTGACAAAAATACCTTGTGCCGTTTCCGGACGTAAATAAATGGTATCGGCACCTTCGGCAACAGACCCCATCTGAGTGGCAAACATCAAATTGAATTGACGTACTTCTGTCCAATTGCGGCTTCCCGATATGGGACATACAATTTCCAAATCCAATATCAACTGGCGGACAGCTTCCAGATTATTGTCACTCATCGCCTCCGCATATCTCTTCATGATTTCGTCAATCTTTGCCTGATATTCCAACACACGCCCATTTGTAGAACGGAACATGGTTTCATCAAAATTTTCGAAACGTTTGGCCGCTTTATCTATTTCTTTACGAATTTTATCTTCAATTTTAGCTACATGATCTTCTATAAGAACATCGGCACGATACCGTTTTTTAGAATCTTTATTATCAATCAACGGATCGTTAAATGCGTCAACATGGCCCGATGCTTTCCATATTTTAGGATGCATAAATATAGCCGAATCGATACCTACAATATTTTCATTGTACTGCACCATGGATTTCCACCAATAATTTTTAATGTTATTTTTCAGTTCAACACCCAACTGACCATAATCGTAAACGGCAGCCAAACCATCGTATATTTCACTTGAAGGAAAAATGAAACCGTATTCTTTCGCATGAGAAATAATTTTTTTGAAAATATCTTCGTTATTCGCCATATAGGTAGATTCTTTATTGTTAATAGATTAACTAATATTATTTTTTATTTTAGCAACTACAAAAATACATTTTTTTTAGGACTTATCATTTCTTGTATTTCATAGTTTTTTGTATGCTGTTGTACGATGATATCGTACAACTCTTTTGGGACTATCGTTTTAATTCTTCTTTTAAAAATTTTCCGGTATAACTTTCAGGGCATTTCACAATTTCTTCAGGAGTTCCTTTGCAAACAATGGTTCCTCCCCCTATTCCGCCTTCCGGCCCCATATCAATAATGTAATCGGCTACTTTTATCACATCCATATTGTGTTCTATCACCAGTACGGTATTTCCTTTTTCTACTAATTTTTGCAACACATCAAGCAATACCCGTACGTCTTCGAAATGCAATCCGGTAGTAGGTTCATCCAAAATATACAGAGTATTTCCGGTATCTCGTTTCGACAGTTCCGTAGCCAGTTTTACCCGCTGGGCTTCTCCTCCCGACAAAGTGGTAGACTGTTGCCCTAAAGTAATATAACCTAAACCCACATCCTTAATCGTTTGGATCTTATTCAAAATGGAAGGAATATTTTCGAAAAACTCAACAGCCTCGTTTATGGTCATATTCAACACATCGCTAATAGACTTCCCTTTGTATCTGATTTCCAATGTCTCCCTGTTATACCGCTTTCCATTACACACTTCGCAATTCACATACACATCAGGTAAAAAATTCATCTCTATGGTGCGGACTCCTGCTCCTTTACAATTCTCGCACCGGCCTCCGGATACGTTAAACGAAAAACGTCCCGGTTTATATCCTCGTATTTTTGCACTCGGAAGCTGCGCAAACAGTTGCCGGATATCATCAAAAACTCCTACATACGTTGCCGGATTCGATCGAGGAGTACGTCCGATAGGCGATTGGTCTATTTCTATAATTTTATCGATATTTTCAATACCTTTGATAGCAACATAGGGTAAGGGGCGTTTCAATGCATTGTAAAAATAAGCATTCAATATAGGATGCAACGTTTCGTTTATCAACGTAGATTTACCACTTCCTGAGACACCACTGACACAAACAAAAACTCCCAACGGAATGTCCAACGTATCACCTTTCAGATTATTCCCTGTTGCACCCTCCAATATAAGATGTTTGCGGTTTTTCAACGAACGTCGTGGCGGAACAGCAATATCGCGCACCTTGTTTAAATAATCGCAAGTAACTGTTTTATGTTGTAAAAACTCATCCAACGTTCCGGCTGCTACCACCTTACCCCCATGCACTCCGGCTCCCGGGCCTATATCAACAATATAATCCGCATTCAGAATCATATCCCGATCGTGTTCTACGACCACAACTGAGTTGCCGACATCACGTAAGTCTTTCAATGCATTAATCAACTTCAGATTGTCCCGTTGATGCAATCCGATGCTGGGTTCATCCAATATGTAGAGTACATTTACCAATTTAGAACCTATTTGCGTGGCCAACCGTATGCGTTGAGATTCCCCTCCCGATAACGTTCTAGAACTTCGATTCAACGATAAATATCCGATCCCTACATCCAACAAAAATTGTGTACGGGTAATAATTTCGCGAATAATTTCATGCGCTACTATTTTTTTCCGTTCATCCAATTTTGCTTCGAGGAGTGTCATCCATTCATAAAAAACAGTGAGATTCATATTGGCCAAATCCGAGATATTTTTACCGTCAATTAAAAAATGGAGCGACTCTTTTCGTAAACGAGTTCCGCCGCACTCAGGACAAGGCACTTTATTCATAAAACTATTCGCCCATTTTTGTATTCCATGCGGATTCTCATCGGTTGACAACTGAGTAAGATAATTTACAATACCTTGAAAGCCGTTACTCTCGTCTATTTCCATATAGGATTTTTTGGGACCGAAGATCTCATTGGATCCGTACAAGATCAAATTCATGGCATCGTCGGATATCGTTTCAATAGCATCGTCAATAGTAAAACCGTAACGCTCGCCAATATATTCCAATTGTTTGTAAAAATAATGATTCGGATTATATTTTCCCAAAACTTCCAAGCCACCTTGGCGAATGGTTTTTTTGGAATCGGGAATCAATTTTCGAACATCGATTTCCGCAACCTCACCCAATCCGCTACACGCACTACACGCACCATACGGTGAATTAAACGAAAACGAATTCGGTTCAGGTTCGGGATAAGAAATACCTGTTTCCGGGCACATCAACAGCTTACTGAAATAACGTACTTCGTCATTTGACAAATCACAAACCATCAACACATTTTTTCCTTGTTTAAATGCTGTTTTCACGGCTTCGGAAAGGCGTTTATCAGAATCGCCGCTCATGCGCACTTTATCCACAACCAATTCAATATCGTGCATTTTATACCGGTCCAATTGCATCCCAAATGTAATCTCTCGAATAACACCGTCGACACGCATACGCAAAAAACCCTTTTTTGCCATTTGTTCAAACAAATCCCGATAATGTCCTTTTCGCCGTTTTACCAAAGGAGCCAATACAAGAATATCTTTTCCTTGATAATTCTTTTGAATCAGATCTATAATTTGCGACTCCGTGTATTTAATCATAGGTTTCCCCGTCAAATAGGAATATGCGTCGCCAATACGGGCATACAACAATCGAACAAAATCATAAATCTCCGTGACCGTACCTACAGTGGATCTGGGATTTTTATTCGTAGTTTTTTGTTCTATGGAAATAACCGGGCTCAGTCCTTTTATTTGATCTACGTCGGGGCGTTCCATATTGCCTAAAAACTGACGGGCGTAAGCTGAAAACGTTTCCATATAACGACGTTGTCCTTCGGCATAAATGGTATCGAATGCCAACGAGGACTTTCCACTTCCACTTAATCCTGTTATGACCACCAATTTTTGACGGGGTATGGTAAGATCGATATTTTGCAAATTATGCTCTCGGGCACCCAATATTTCTAAATTCGGAGATTCCATTTCTTATCAAAATAAATTATTTTGTTGCGTATGCCAAAAAATCAAATTGATACTATTCATTAAACAACAAATAAGGTTTCAATTTGGGTTTGCAAACTTACATAAAAAATCTTGATTTTTCAGTATAAAAATAGCTGGTAAGTACCTATATTGCATGCTTGTTTACAATACAAATCAAATACAAAGTATGTTTTCGAGCCCTATTAAAAAATTTGTTTTATGCTCCCGCAATTACAGTTGTATTTTCAAATAAAATCTTTTCAAACATACTCTTATAGTAAATATGCCATACGTTTTATATAATTGAAATGAATATGCTAAAAAAGTTATACCTTTACATTTTGAAACTTTACAAGCAATCACTTGTTTTTTAATGTAAATATGTAAAAAGATATGAAGATTACTAAGAAAAAAATAGGACTTTTACCCTTAATCGTGCTTGCCATTATACTGGGAATTGTATTTGGAATGTTTTTTCCCGAATGGGCAATCCGCATTTTTATAACATTCAATTCCATATTCAGCCAATTCTTAAATTTCTCTATACCTTTAATTATTTTTGGATTGGTAGCACCTGCCATCGCAAATATTGGTTCTCGAGCGGGAAAAATGCTGCTTATTACGGTAGCCATTGCCTATGGCGCAACTTTATTGTCGGGATTTTATGCCTACTTTGTAGGCGATATCTTCTTCCCGTCCATGATAACTCAAGCTCCGATTGGCAATGCCGATGAGGAAATAACCGTAGTGAATGCATTTTTCAATATTGAAATTCCACCTGTCATGGCTGTAATGACAGCCCTCGTTCTTTCGTTCGTATTAGGATTAGCATTGGCACATCAAACAAAATCGACATTAAAAAAAGTACTCGACGACTTTCAACTTGTCATTATCAAAGTAATTGAAAAAGTAATTATCCCTCTGCTTCCTATCTATATCTTCGGTATTTTTATGGAGATGAGTTACAAAGGCAGCGTATATCATATTTTGATTGTTTTT
>CAYYUE010000105.1:0-7815 GCA_964474745.1 uncultured Bacteroidaceae bacterium
GTTGATTTTTTATAAAAAATATTTTCATACGCTAATTAGGTTGTTCAAAAATATTATGTAACTTTGCATTTTTCTCAAAATGGAGAAGAAAAGCTATAACTAATTATAAATAAACAAAATACCGATTTTATATGAAAAAATTGGCAGTAGTTGCATTTGGAGGAAACGCATTGCTCCGAAGTGGGCAAATAGGAACTTACCAAGAACAAATTGAAAACGTAAATGAAACTTGTGAATCTCTATATAATTTAATTAAACAAGGATATAACATAGTTATCGGACATGGGAACGGACCCCAAGTAGGAAATGTAATGTTACAGCATGAAGGAGGATATCGTGAATATAAAGTACCTTCTATGCCAATGGATTTTTGTGTTGCCGAAACACAAGGTTCTATTGCGCATCTTATAGAAATGGGACTTCGAAACTTGTTTAAAAAATATGAAATAGAGAAAAATGTAGTTACTTTAGTAACACAAGTAGTAGTAAGCAAAGGCGATCCTATGTTTCAAAATCCTACCAAACCCGTAGGTCCTTACTACACCAAAGAAAAAGCAGAGCAATTTTCAAAGGAAAACGGCTCAATATATCATGAAGACCCTAAAGGAAACGGATGGCGCAAAGTAGTTCCTTCTCCTAAGCCGGTATCTATAAACAATATACAAATTGTAAAACAGTTAGCGGAGACCGGAACTGTTGTTATTACGGTAGGTGGTGGCGGTATTCCTATTGTTATTGAAAACAGACGAGTAAAAGGAGTTGAAGCCGTTATTGATAAAGATTTAGCATCTGCAATGGCTGCAGTCCAAATTGGAGCCGATGAATTCTATATTTTGACTGACGTCCCAAAAGTATATATCCACTTCCGTAAACCCGAAGAAAAAGCATTAGATGTAATAACGATTGCAGAAGCCAAAGAATATTTAGCGGAAGGTCATTTTGCAGAAGGATCAATGGCTCCTAAAATTCGAGCCGGAATCATGTTTGTAGAAAACGGAGGAAAAGAATGTGTAATTACCGAAGCTGGACAATTAGGCAATCCATCCTGTGGCACAAGAATTGTTAAGTAAACATATGAACTCTATAGAATTTAATTTTTAAACCCCTAATATTATGGCTTTCAATTTAAAAAACAGAAATTTTCTGAAGTTATTAGACTTCTCTCCAAAAGAAATTCAATATTTATTGGATTTAGCTCGCGACCTAAAACGTGCTAAATACGCAGGTACTGAACGTCAAACCTTAAAGGGTAAAAATATCGTATTATTATTCGAAAAAGATTCCACACGTACACGCTGTGCTTTCGAAGTAGGAGCTCTGGATCAAGGGGCCCACGTTACATATCTAGGGCCTTCAGGATCGCAAATGGGTAAAAAAGAATCCATGAAAGATACCGCTCGTGTGTTAGGTCGTATGTACGATGGTATTGAATATCGTGGTTATTCTCAAGAAATCGTTGAAGCGTTAGGAAAATATGCAGGTGTTCCTGTATGGAACGGCTTAACAACAGAATTCCATCCTACTCAAATTTTAGCCGACTTTTTAACGATGAGCGAACATACTGACAAACCATTACATAACGTTTCATTCTGCTATCTGGGTGATGCTCGCAACAACATGGGTAACTCATTAATGGTAGGTGCTGCAAAAATGGGTATGGATTTCCGTGCTGCCGCTCCAAAACAATGTCAACCCACTGAAGAATTACAAGCAATATGTCGCGAAATTGCCAAAGAAACAGGCGCTAAAATTACTATTACCGATAATGTAGAAGAAGCTGTTAAAGGTGCTGATTTCTTATACACTGATGTATGGGTATCCATGGGAGAACCAGCCGAAGTATGGGAAGAACGTATTAAACTATTACGTCCTTATCAAGTCAATATGGATGTAGTAAAGAAAACAGGAAATCCGAATGTTAAATTTCTTCACTGCCTTCCTGCCTTCCACAACTTAGAAACAAATGTAGGCCGCGAAATTCATGAAAAATTTGGCTTAGATGCTATGGAAGTTACCGAAGATGTTTTTGAATCACCAATGTCGATCGTTTTTGACGAAGCCGAAAACCGTCTTCATACGATCAAAGCCGTTATGGTTGCCACATTAGGAAATTAATTGCAAGTTGTAACATTACATAAAAAAAGGAAGTTCCTGAAAAATTTAGGGGCTTCCTTTTTTATATATTTGACAATCCTAAAAAGGCATGTCATTATCACTATTCATTTTAGAATCAACCGTAATGATAGATCCTGTATCAAACCCCGAGCTCGGCATCATTACAGCCATCTGATCGGATGGTAAAAAATCCGGATTTTCAAATCGGGCGTATTTGCTTACAAACTTTAAGCGAACTTCGCCAACACTACCACTACGATGTTTTGCCAAAATAATATCCGCCATGCCAGCTGTAGCTCCTTTATCGTCAGTATCAATGCCATAATAATCCGGACGATAAATAAACATGACAATATCTGCATCCTGTTCAATAGCTCCGGATTCACGCAAGTCAGAAAGCATGGGCTTTTTACTTCCTCCACGAGTTTCCACTGCCCTACTCAACTGAGAAAGAGCCAAAATAGGAATATTTAATTCTTTCGATAAAGCTTTCAATTGCCTGGAAATCGTACTAATTTCCTGTTCACGATTCCCATTTTTACCATCACTTCCGGCATGCATCAACTGTAAATAGTCAATAAATACCATATCAATATCGTAACGTTGCTTCAAACGCCTACACTTTGCTCTTAATTCGAATATAGTTAACTGAGGTGTGTCATCAATATATATAGGAGCATGATTCAATTTTTCTGTTTTAGTAAGTAGCTGAGCTTTTTGCCATTCCTCAAGCCCTCCTTTTTTAAATTTTTCAGATGGAATTTCAGATTCACTTGAAATCAAGCGCATTACTAATTCTACAGCAGTCATTTCTAATGAAAAAAATGCTATTGGTTTATCAAAATCCAGTGCTATATTACGAGCTATAGAAAGAGCAAATGCCGTTTTACCCATAGCAGGACGAGCTGCTAAAATAATCAATGTCCCTCGTTGAAACCCTGCTGTAATACGGTCCAAATCAGTAAATCCAGTAGGTACACCACTTACACCATTCACATTTTGTTGTGATTTTTCAATTTCATCCATTGCGGACTTCATCAACAAATGCATATCAGCATAATCCGTTCGGAAATTATTATCATTAATATCCATCAACCGCTGTTCGGTTTTATCCAATAAATCAACCACATCGGTAGTCTCTTCATAAGATTCGGTAAGTGTTTCCGTTGAAATACGTATCAATTCCCGTTGAATAAACTTTTCAGAAAGTATACGAGCATGAAATTCAATGTGAGCGGCAGAAACAACTCTATTAGTTAATTGCGAAACATAATATGCACCTCCAGCCTCCTCCAACTTGCCATCGGAACGCAGTTGTTCCACAACAGTAAGAATATCGACGGGTTGTGCGCTCTCGAATAAAACTACAATTGATTTAAAAATAATTTGATGTTCCAGTTTATAGAAGAATTCGGGACGTAAGATTTCAATAATATTCGTAAGAGCATTTTGATCCAACATCAAAGCGCCTAAAACAGACTCTTCCAAATCCAAAGCTTGAGGCGGCGTTTTTCCATTCAATGCAAAAGCCTGATCATATGTAATTCGGTCTCTTTTTGCTACTCTTTTCGCTACATTTTCCATAATGCAAAGTTACATTGTTTTTTCAATTTGAATTGCTCCAGTATTAAAATAAATATTTTATTTGTTCAATACCAAGCTTCTTTTAAATGCCGACCTCTTATAACTAATATCCATATTTTTCCCACCGTTCAGATAAAAATTTACGAGCTTCCCGCTCTCTAGGATTATCACCAGGATCATAAAATTTCATCCCTTGTAATGCATCTGGCAAAAATTCCTGATCTACAAAATTATTTCGATAATTATGAGCATATTTATAATCGGCTCCATATCCAATATCTTTCATTAACTTAGTTGGAGCATTGCGGATATGTAACGGTACAGATAAGTCGCCAGTTTGTTTTACAGCAGACAAAGCATTATTAATAGCCATATAAGTAGAATTACTCTTTATCGAAGTAGCCAAATATACAGCTGTTTGAGATAAAATAATACGACACTCCGGATAACCAATTTTATTCACAGCATCAAAGCAAGTATTAGCAAGTAACAAAGCATTCGGATTAGCATTCCCAATGTCCTCCGACGCAAAGATTAGCATTCGCCGAGCTATAAAAAGAGGATCCTCTCCTCCTTCTATCATTCTTGCCAACCAATATACAGCTGCATTCGGATCACTACCCCGCATCGATTTGATAAATGCTGAAATAATATCGTAATGCATTTCTCCATTTTTGTCATATGTAACTAGATTTTGTTGAATCACGTGAACTACTTTTTCATTAGTGATCACAATTTCCGATCCCCTTTCGCGATTCACAACCAACTCTAATGCATTAATTAATTTACGGGCATCACCACCCGAAATATGTAATAATGCATCAGTTTCTTGTAATATAACCGTTTTATTTTGTACCTCCTTCAAGTGTACAATAGCCATATCCAGTAATCGAGACATTTCCTCTATACTAAATTCTTTCAATATATACACTTGACAACGAGATAACAATGCAGATATCACTTCAAAAGATGGGTTCTCTGTTGTAGCCCCTATTAAGGTTATAATACCTTTTTCCACAGCTCCCAATAATGAATCCTGTTGGCTTTTATTGAATCGATGAATTTCATCAATAAACAAAATGGAATTATGTTCTTGTTTTGAACACTCTATAACGTCTCGAACATCTTTGACTCCGGAATTAATAGCACTCAATACATGAAAAGGTCTATTCAGAGTTTGGGAAATGATCATCGCTAATGTTGTTTTACCAATACCAGGAGGCCCCCACAATATCATCGAGGGTATCTTTCCGCTTTCTATCAAGGTTCGCAATACAGCCCCCTCTCCAACCAAATGCGATTGTCCAATATAAGTATCTAACGAAATGGGTCTTAATTGTTCTGCTAACGGTATCATATATGCAATTTTATATATCAAGAAAGAACTAAATTCTTTAGTATACAAAGAAGAACTTTAAAAATTGTAAATAGTTTTTAAAGTTCTTCTTTATGTTTTGAGCCTTTTATAGTACTTCTATTTTTGACGTTCTGCAAACTCTTTCAATGTTACTTTTTCCACTTCAGGTTTTACTTGTTCGTTGAATAAAGCAAATGTTTTATCTGCATAAATTTTGTCATAAATTTGAGCTACATTGTTTCTATCATCAGCAATAGCACGTGCAGCTTTTTCCAAACGCTCTTCAAAAAGTGTAGGATCTTCTTCCACATTAGGAAGTTCACGTGATTTCATAATATTTTTCACATAATCAATTACCTCGTTCTTTGTAGCTTCAATTTCCTTAATTTTTCTCAACTCAGCTTCAATGAATTCCCATTTTAATGAAGGTAGATATTTTTCGTCCCAATCATTTTTTACTGACTCCAAAGTAACATCCTTTTGTCCTCTCGAAGCAATCCAACGTTGCAAAAAATCTACAGGGATAGGTGCTGAAAACTGGTCTGTTAACGCTTTACGTACCTGATTTATAAAAAGCAATTGCGATTGTTCTTCATATGCTTTTTCAGTTTCTTTTTTCAATGCTTTTTTGAATGTTTCCAAATCATTTATTTCTTCATTGGGGAAGATTTTTTTGAAAAATTCTTCATTGATTTCATGAGGAGTAATACGAGATATACCGCTTATCGTATATTCTACATTCGATTTAAAAGCTTTAGCCGTATCGGTATTTAAATGCAGTGTTTTTTCCATTACCTCAATATCAAAAGCTTTAGCCGGATTGAAAACAATTTTATCTCCATTTTTCTTTCCTATAAACAACTGTTTATTCTCATCCGATTTTACTTTAGCTACTTCAAACGTAGAAAAAGTATCTATTCCATTTTCTATTTTATTACCATCCTTGTCTGTTTCTACTGCTTTACCGTATAGAAAATCAGTTTCTTGAACTATTTCAGGAGTTTCAAATTTTCCATATCGACGAGCCATATCTGTAATCTGTTCATCAATATCTTTTGCAGCAACTTTTATTTGAGTCATTTTCACATCAATAGCATCCCAATTGATAGCTACTTTTGGGAAAAGCGCTGCATCAAAATAAAAAACAAAATCTTTCTGTGTTTCAAAGTCAACTGTACCTGTTTTTTCATCATTGGATAACGGAGAGCCGATGACTTCTAGTTTTTCATCTTCAATATATTTAAATAATGACTCCGACAAAATATGTTGCACTTCATCCGCTACAATTGTTGTCTTATATAGCTTTTGAATAAGTGCAAGCGGAGCCATTCCTTTACGAAAACCAGGAACGGTTGCTTTTCGCTGATAATCCTTTAGTTGCTTTATTACTTTCTCCTGATAATCATTCTCATTGATTTCAACTTTCAATGAAAGCTCCAAGTCTCCTGAATTTTCTCTTGTAATATTCATGTTGAGATTTTTAAACTGTTGATTTTTAAATTAATAAATATTTCTTTTGAGTTTGCAAAGTTACACAAAATAATTGAAATGATCGCCAAATTTCCATTTTTTTTCTTAGTGTACTGATTGCTAGAATCCTAATCCTAAGCTTTTCAAAAACTCTCGATATTCAGAATTTACAGCTTTGGGAACCTCTCTCATTTCTTTAACTTTAGTTCTTCGAGATGCAAAAATACCCAAACCTCCATTAATATTTGAGAAGGTAGGCCGTTCTTGCACTATAGAAGATGGAGGAGCGCTAACACTCATATAGTTTGACAGAATTTCATTTCCCATATGAATAAAAATATGCACGCTATCCGCTATTAGTCGATTTACAGAAGGGTTCACTCCTATCTTTTCTTTCAGTTCAGCACCAAAAGTAGACCGTACCAAACTCATCTGAAGTTCATTATAATTATTTGAATTTCGAACTTGAGAAGCTTTTATATCCACATACTTCAATACTCCATTTTCCCAATAAAAAAACCGCACTACAGGTTGAAATATTCGAGCTCTATGATCTTCATCTGTCGTCCATTTCAAAATTACAGTTCTATTGTTTTTATTTCCACTATTAAACTGAAAAAAACTATCTGGCTTTAACAACGATATTGCTCCCCCTATTAGCGAAGTTTCCGAAGTAACTTTAACCCCTGTTTCATTATTTAATATTTCCAACTCATATACCTTATCCGTTTTTAACATTCCTTTAGTCTCACAATAATAAACAGGTTGATTTGGAGCGTAAAAATCACCAACGGGTTTATTGTTCAACATCGTATATTGAAAATTGAAAACAACTCCGGTTTGCGAGGTCTTCGTTAGAATTCCATTTTTATTAATAGCACTCCATTCATTGATTCGAACAGTCAAGGCACTCTCTTTATAGCAAGATGAATCCATAATTTGTGCAAAATCATTCGCATTCCCCTCTCCTAAAAAACACTTTTGAACACGCACCCATGTCGTATCACAGTCTTGATCCAATAAGCCATATACCAACATAGTTTCTTTCCAATTTGTATTTGGATTAAACTCTGTACTACAAGAGGTAAAGATAACAATAGCACTCGTCACAAGTAAAAAAAACTTTTTCATTACATATTCTTTTAAATAACATATATGTGCAAAAATACACCTTTTTCAATGAAAAACAAAAATAAATCAACTTATTACAAAAAAATATGTATTGCATACATTACCTTTTATAATTTAACTTCAGTATTTCCTCTTGGGTAGCGTCTGTTCTTCTTTTC
>CAYYUE010000106.1:0-7813 GCA_964474745.1 uncultured Bacteroidaceae bacterium
GTTGTTTGATGTTTTATAACACTTGTAATATATATGTTTATTCCTAAAGGGATTATGGATGTGAGGTTCACAGTAAATAAAAATAACTTGCATTCAGTAGAATAAAATTTTTGTTCATGAAAAAAATATCAATTCTGTTTATTTGTTGATTCGTTTCGGTTGTATGTTTGGCCAATAAAAATAATGATACCAATTATGTAGAGTTTTATCGGAACCAGTACAATAAAATATATAAAGGATATTTAAAGTATCCGGATGCAATTCCTAACATTATGGATATGGCATATTTTTATTCGGAAGCAAAGAATCCGATGCGGAATCTTCCCTTAGCAATAGGATATATTAATAGCGCGGAGAAAAAATATATTGATTTAGTAAATGATAATAGTAGGTATAAAGAAGTCAATAAGCTGATCAAGAAAAAGATAACAGTCGCTTCCATTCGAAAGCTAAAACAATTTATATTAGACGAAGCCCTTCACTATGATGAGTCGTCGATGACGCTTTCCGAATGTGCGGAATTTTTAAATGAATTTTCTTTTAATGATCCAATTGTTAGTAAAATACAAAAGGTACAAAATAGGATAGCTTATCAACAGGCTGCTGAAATAAATTCCATAGAATCTTATTTGCAATTTGCCAATGAATACCCGAATGCAATTGAAAAAACAGTAGCAATAGATAGTGTCGTAAAATTTATGCAAATTGCTATTGACAATGCTGAAACGGAAGCCAAAGTAGACGAAATTGTAACTGCATATACCGATGACTTGATTCGTAAATATGCTGCTAAAAAGAAGAGTAAGATAGCTTATCGTAATGCAATTCAAATAAATACCATTAATTCATATAGGGAATTTCTATCGAAATATCCATCTTGCGATGAGTATGTGGAGGCGTTGGAAAAATTGGATAAGCTGTTAAAAACTGATTTTGCAATGCTTAAAACACCAAGGCAATATGCTGATTTTGCACAGCAAAATACAGAAAGCGATTTGTCCGATGATGCCGTTGATAGTCTTATTGCCATGATATTGCATGATCAAAATGTTGAGGCGTTGGATATATATTTGAGTGAATTCCCATTACATGTAAAGTATAACGATTTATATCAAGCCTATTATAGATGGCATATCGTAGAAGGGAATCGCTGCCCTATAGAACTTTTTGCAATGCAGAACCCGAATTATCCTTTTGGATTTGCGATAACCAGTGATTTGGAAATTGCAAAAAAAATGGATCAAATAAATTTGAATAAACCGTTTACTGAAAGTAAATTAGGAGAATATTCTAATTTTATTCGTAGTTATATGCAATATGGAATTGCTTACGTTGCATTGCAACGGATTATACAGCCGATGATTGCTAAAGGTCGGTGGAATGATGCTATACAACGGGTACAATCGATGAGTATATGTTTCGAGGATCACAATGGGGTTCAATACAATACGCTCCTTACGCTTTTGAAGTCGCAGCCCGATAGAAAAATGAAACTTTTTCATTCTTATGCTCCAAAGTTTGAAGTATTGAATGCTGTTTTAGACCCTACCGGTTCTCGATTGTATTATACCAAACAAATACCTGATGGCACATGCATTGCTTTTGCAGAAAAAGATTCCAGAAAAAATGCATGGACAGAGATTGCTGAAATACGATTTAAAGAAGATGACGGTAAAAATCTGAAAATATTTTCATTTTTTGAAAATGGAAATAAAATGCTGGTAGGGAAAAATAATGATATTTTTGTGGCACAGAAAGATAGCAATCAATGGCAGATAATAGAAACGCTTCCAAACCTTATTAATTCAGCAAATTTTGAAAGTGATGCTTATATGGCACCCGACGGATCTGGAATGTTATTTGTTTCCGATAGAAGAGGTGGGCATAATTTTCAAACCTCTGGGTGTTATTTTCATGGAGATACGGCTTATGCAACAGATCTTTATTTTGTTCCAAAAACTTCAAAAGGATGGGGAAAACCTGTTAATTTGGGGATGGATGTCAATACACCTTATAGTGAACGATCTCCTGTTTTGAGTAAAGATTTGAAAACGCTTTATTTTACGTCCGATGGGTTTGGAGGGTTTGGATATCATGATATTTATAGAACAACGAGAACTCAAATTGGATCTTGGACACAGTGGTCTGTTCCTGAAAACATAGGGAAAACAGCAAATACCGGTTTTTCAGAACTTTTGTTATCCCTGTCAAATGATGAAAAAACATTATATGTATCCTCCAATAGAGAAGGAAAATATGAGATATATGCTTTATCTATACCTTCTTCAGAAGAGTCGTTTTTTAGAAGTATAGCGTTTTATGTTTCGGATAAATCCGTTCTTCCTTTATTAAAAAATACTTCGATTCTTGTTGTGGATTTGGATGCTAACACGGTGGTGGGAAAATATCCGTTGAAAGATGATTCTTTTTCTCTGAAAATGTTTCAAAATAAAAAATATGTTATTCTATCTAAGGTACAAGGCGTTTACATGCAGCCTATTTTATTACCAGAGTTATCAATGGATGAAGTCCCGTTGAAATATTATTTATTAGAGGATCTGAAAAAAGATAAATATAAATTACCCATGCCTTCTGTTCGATATAAAGGAGATACGGATCAACTGGACCCGACATCGAAGTATGAGTTGGATTATTTAGCAGAATTTCTTTCAGAGAATCCCGATTGTAACATTGAAATAGTAAATAACGTAAACGAAACAGATTTGACAAAAAGCTATAATTTGTCTATAGCACGTAGCAATACTATTAAAAAATATTTGATTGAAAAAGGAGTTCAGTCCAATCGAATTATTGCATCGGGATTTGGAAATATCCATTATGCCAAGGATTCTGACACCCCTGCTACAGAGCTATTGTTTAGACCCTTATAAAATGAGGATATTTGTATAGTAATAATTTGTCAAGTTGCTATTATGTAGTTGTAAGCAAATATTAAAAAAAATTAGTATTTTTGTAATCATTATTTGCTTACCGAAATGTTTATGTATTGATTATAAAATTATTTTTTGGAAGCCCGTTTGTTGTTGTAAAATTAAATTTAAGATATGGAACACTCAATAGTATATTTTGAAGGGAAAAAAATACATTATCAGGATGAAGGTAGAGGGAATGTGCTAGTTTTATTGCATGGATTTCTTAATAATTTGGATGTATGGGCTTCGTACATATATTCTTATATGAAAGAAATGCGGGTGATTGCTATTGATTTGCCTGGTCACGGATTGTCTGATACTTATGATAAGATACATACCATGGAATTTATGGCCGATGCAGTAAAGGCTGTACTTGATAATGTTGGTGTGGAGCAATGTGTTATCTTAGGACATTCAATGGGTGGATACGTTACATTGGCATTTGCTGAGAAATATCCTTATATGCTGAAAGGTTTTGGATTGTTGCATTCTCAAGCATTGATGGATTCTGATTCGATAAAAGAGAATCGTTATCGTACTTGTGAAATGGTGAAAGCAAATAAAGCCAGTTATATCGTAGGTTTTATTCCTGAACTTTTTTCGAAAGAAAATCGTGACTTGTTTGCTCGAGATATCAAAGATTTACAAGATCTTGCATTGGATACAACTATAGAAGGTATTGTTGCTGCTCAAAAAGGGATGGCAATGCGTCCTTCTCGCATCCATGTATTATCATCAGCACAAATGCCAATCATGTTTATCTTTGGAAAAGAAGATTCTAGGATACCTCTAGAAATAGGCCTTTCACAAGCTATGGTACCTCAATATTCCGAAACATTGATGTTGGGAAATGTAGGACATATGGCTCATATTGAAGCACGCGAGTATGTAAAAATGCGTGTCTATAATTTTGTGAAGAGTTGTAATATATTATAGTACTATCAAACAATTATATTTGGATTGGTTTTGTATACTATCAATAAGTTTTGTTTTAGTTTCGATTCGAGATTTCAAATTTGGCTTTTTTACTTTTTAAAGATGATTTTCTACAACATTTCGCAAGTTTTCACTGAGATCATCATCTTCTTACTTTATTCACGTTTCAAATTCAAAAACTTAGAAATTACTTATAGAGTTATGTCATTTTTTTACCGATATGTAGACGAACGTCATTTTTAAAGATCATAAGTATCCTATTTCATATCTAGCATCTGCAATAAGCATACAAAAACAATTTCAAATATTCATCAGAAAGAGGGATTGAACGAATATCCTAAAATAAAATCTTTCCAGACCGAATATAGTTATATGGATTCAACCAACGGTTAAAAAAATATACTTGATCAAACTATAAAGATTTTTAATCTTCAAAAAACAGGAAGATATTCGGTAAACTTTTCTGATATGATATTTTGAAAATTACTTTTTTATTTTGCAGGGAATAAGTTCTTTGTTGAAATGCTATCATATAATAAAAAACGTTTCTCTCGTAGAAAGAAACGTTTTTTGTTATCAATTAGAGAAGCACACTCTAGTACATTCCACCCATTCCACCAGGCATTCCACCGCCCATCGGAGGTGCAGGAGTTTCTTCTTTGATGTCGCACAGTACACATTCTGTTGTTAACAACATTCCGGCAATAGACGCTGCATTTTCCAAGGCTACGCGAGCTACTTTAGTTGGATCAATAACACCACTTTCGAATAAGTTTTCGTATTCTTCTTTACGGGCGTTATAACCAAAATCACCTTTTCCTTCTTTTACGCGTTGAACAACCACAGAACCTTCTTCGCCTGCATTGGCTACAATTTGACGTAATGGCTCTTCAATAGCACGACGAATAATTTGAATACCAATTTCCTCGTCTTCATTTTCAGCTTTTATTTTGTCAAATTTAGATATAGCACGAATATATGCAGTACCTCCTCCGGGAATAATACCTTCTTCAATAGCTGCACGAGTTGCATGCAGTGCATCATCAAAACGATCTTTCTTTTCTTTCATTTCTATCTCACTGGCAGCACCTACATAAATAACAGCAACACCACCTGCCAATTTTGCTAAACGTTCTTGCAGTTTTTCGCGATCGTAATCAGAAGTAGTCTTTTCAATCTGAGCTTTAATTTGGCCAATACGAGCTTTGATATTATCTTTACCACCCTTTCCACTTACAATCGTTGTATTATCTTTGTCTATCGTTATTTTTTCAGCTTGGCCCAGCATAGCAACGTCTGCATCTTCCAATTTATAGCCTTTTTCCTCACTAATAACTACCCCTCCCGTCAAGATTGCGATATCTTCTAGCATTTCTTTACGACGATCGCCGAATCCAGGAGCTTTAACAGCTGCAATTTTCAAAGAACCTCGCAAACGGTTTACAACCAATGTAGCTAGGGCTTCGCTTTCCACATCTTCAGCAATGATTAATAATGGACGACCTGTTTGAACCACTTTTTCCAATACTGGCAACAAATCTTTCATTGTTGAGATTTTCTTGTCGTAAATCAAAATAAAAGGATTTTCATAAACGGTTTCCATTTTTTCTGTATCCGTAACGAAGTAAGAAGAAATGTATCCACGGTCGAACTGCATACCTTCTACTACTTTTACACTGGTCTCCAAACCTTTTGCTTCTTCAATTGTGATAACGCCATCTTTTGTAACTTTTTGCATGGCTTCAGCTATCATTTCACCAATAAAATTATCATTATTTGCTGAAACGGTAGCTACTTGTTTAATTTTTTCAATATCGCCGCCTATTTCTCTCGATTGTTTTTTCAAATCTTCAACAATAGCAGCTACAGCCTTATCAATTCCACGTTTTAAATCCATAGGATTGGCTCCTGCTGTGACATTTTTCAAACCTGTATTTACAATAGCTTGAGCTAAAACGGTAGCCGTAGTAGTACCATCACCCGCTTGATCTGCAGTTTTGGATGCAACTTCTTTTACCATTTGTGCTCCCATGTTTTCAATACCATTTTCCAATTCAATTTCTTTAGCAACAGTAACACCGTCTTTTGTTATGTGAGGAGCCCCAAATTTTTTATCAATAACCACATTACGACCTTTAGGTCCTAATGTTACTTTTACTGCATTTGCTAAAGCGTCAACCCCTTTACGAAGTTGTTCACGAGCATCATTGTTAAAAACTATATCTTTTGCCATAACTCTTTTAAACTTTTTTTTAATTAATAATGAATATTATTGATCTAGATAATTGCATAAATGTCACTTTCACGCATAATCAAATATGTTTTTCCATCGAAAGTGATTTCCGTTCCGGAATATTTTCCATACAATACTTGATCTCCATTTTTTACTGTCATCGGTTGATCCTTGGTGCCATTACCAACAGCTATAATCGTTCCTCGTTGAGGTTTTTCTTTTGCCGTATCAGGAATAATAATCCCCGATGCTGTTTTTTGTTCTACTTCTGCAGGTTCTACTAATACCCTGTCTGCTAATGGTTTAATACTTAATGTTGCCATTTTTTTTAGTTTTTTAGTTTTTATTTTATTTGTTGTTTAATATTTATTCATTGATATACGTTTTTTGAACGCATTCATAAGTCATCCATTTATATGCCAACTTGGATTTGACAGTATAATTATGTCAATCTTGCAGCGCATTTATTTATGGTGTTCCTTATAGTGAAAATATTTCTGACATAATGACAGAAATATAATAATAACAGAAGAAAAAAAAATCTGTTTATTCTAAACTCACAATGAACAATACTCTCTTTAAATTAGTTTTATCAGAATACTTAAAAAACAGATACCATCATGAATAAAACAATAGGGAATATCTTTATAGCCATACCACTAATTTTAGCATTTGTTTGTTTTGGATTAGGGGCATTTGTATTTTTCACAGGAGATTTTCCGGCCCGATTGCTACCGGGGTTAGTATTATTTTTCTTAGGATCCATTTGTATCGCGCTATTTTCCACTGCATCAGTTATTATTTCTTTACTATTAAATAATTTCAATAAATTCAAAATGTGGTTTTTCCCTAGTTTTGGATATGCATTTGCTATAGCAACTATTTTGTTAGGAGTCATTCAAATTATATATTCCAATCACTCCGAATCATATGTTGCTGGACATATCATATGCGGTTTGGGGTTAATTACGGCATGTGTTGCCACTGTTGCAGCAGGATCTGTCAAATTTATATTAATACCACAAAATTCCGCTCAAAATTCCGATTATATCCCAAAAGATGCATTTGGAAAAATGACAGCAGGAGTCATGAAATTACTCCCCATTATTTTTGCATCAGCGGCTTGGATTTGGACATTCATATTATTTGGAGAATCTGCCAATCATACTCCCAATTTAGTAGCCGGGTTTGTAATGATGGGCATTTCATGTATTTGCACTAGTTTAGTGGGACTTGTATGGAGCGTTGTCAATCAAATTTGTAATACATATAAAAAAGCAGAAAAAATTATTTGGCCGTCAATAACGCTGATTATGGGTACATTGTCTCTTGTTATAGGGCTTATTATCGTTATTTTCAATTTTACTCCCGCACTTATTGCTCCTGGTTGGGTATTGATCGGATTGGGTTTAATTTGTTATAGCATCTCCAGTAAAATAATCCTACTGGCACTTGTATGGCGTAATTCATATCCATATGCTAATCGAATTCCTATGATTCCGATTTTTACAGCATTGATATGTCTGTTTATAGCCGGATTCCTTTTCGTAGGAGCAGATTGTAATACACAACTCTTTATCCCTGCTCGCGTAATGGTGGGTTTAGGTTGCATTTGTTTTTGTTTGTTTTCTATTGTTAGTATCTTGGAAAGCGGAACTTCTAATCCTCGCTCACTGTAAAGGTTGCACCACTCTTTAATTGTTCTTTTAGG
>CAYYUE010000107.1:0-7760 GCA_964474745.1 uncultured Bacteroidaceae bacterium
AATTTGTTTAAATACAAATCATAAACATCATGTAAATTATCTTCATGTGTGTGTTACTTTAATTTTTAATAGTTAATAATATAAATATATTTTCATGTTTGTTTTCATTTTTCCAATATTATCTTACTAAATAAAATACCTTCTCTATTATAGACAAATAGCCCAATTAACCAAATAATTGCTATGAACCACGTAACATATAGATAAGATCTTTTTCGATTTTTATGATGCATACCATACATAAGAAACAAAATAGAAAAAACACCTCCCAAAAGCTCTAGGAGATGTAGTATCTTTTCCGGAATGCGATGGCGTTTTTGCAAAGCCAATTGTTTGTCCATAATAAAAATGCTTGGTGCTATTATATTTATGATAATAAGGTATCCAAACATCGATATTATGCCATATTGTGAAACACATTGGTTACATCATCATCATCGTCTAACCGCTCCAACAATTTGTTAATATCTTCTTGTTGCTCTTCGTTCAGTTCACGCAATTCGTTCGGAACACGTTCAAATTTGAATGATTTGATATCGAAATTATGATCTTCCAGATATTTTTGTATAGGGCCAAAACTACGAAAATCTGCATAGATGCAGATATCATCTTCATCGCGGAACAATTCATCAATACCAAAGTCAATTAATTCCAGTTCTAGTTCTTCGATGTCAATATCCTCTTTAAAAGCGACGATAAAACTGCATTTACGTTCAAACATAAAATCACACATTCCCGTGGTACCCAGTTCCCCTTTGCATCGTGTAAAAGCAGCTCTAACATTGGCTACCGTACGAGTAGGGTTATCCGTTGCCGTTTCTACTACAATAGAGATGCCATGTGGTCCTTTTCCATCATATACTATTTCTTTGTAGTCGGAGGTATCTTTTGAAACGGCTCGTTTGATAGCGCGATCGACATTTTCTTTCGGCATATTTTCAGAGCGTGCATTTTGAATCAACAAACGTAACCGAGCATTCGAATCTGAATCCGGCCCACCTGCTTTTACTGCAATTTCTATTTCGCGTCCGATACGGGTAAAAACTCTAGCCATATTACCCCAACGTTTCATCTTTCGTGCTTTGCGATATTCAAAAGCTCTTCCCATTTTGATATATTTTATTTATTGTTTATTAGTTAGTTATATTTCTTTTTTGATAAGAAAATCATTGCAAAATTACAGTTTTTATTGTAAAATTACAAATGCTTCACATGTTAATTATACGGATGGTTGTGTTCTTATTTATATACAGTACAATGCATTTTGTGTAATCAAGAGATAACTCTTTCTGATAGTTCGTTTATTATTATTTCACTAGCATCATTGAATGTATTGAAGATACGTTTTCAAAAGCAGCATATCTATTGTTATTTGTAAGAGTTTCGTATCATCTTTTTACGATATAACTTTTTAACAACTAAATATGGGGCTTAATGGAAAAGAGTATCTATTTCTTTAAATCATCTTTTTCTTTATGATAATTTTTTTGCCAAAACATGACTCGTTTTTTTCGAAATTTATATGTACAATAGCAAGATTTTATCACTTCGTATCGTTATTATTACGATTATATAAAAAAAAATAGTACCTTTGCAACTTGGAAACATGTTAAAGGGATATATTATTAGTATTTTTTATTAGAAAAAGACTAAAAAATACTCAACGCATTTTTGAGCATCTTAAATTGTTAAAAAGAAAGAACTGAAGTATGAAAAAAATCAAAACGCTACTCATACAATTTAATACTATATTACATTCAAATGAAATTCCGTTGTTTCGAGGAGCGGTTATACATGCGGTTGAAAATCAAGAAAACACACTGTTTCATAATCATCAAGAAAACAAATTAATCTATCATTATCCGCTCATTCAATACAAAACCCTAAATCGACAAGCCGCCATCATTTGCTTAGAGGAAGGGGTGATAGAGATTGGGAAGCTGTTTTCTTGCGGCGATTTTAAATTTCAAATAGGGAATCGGAGAGTAGCAATGGAGATTGTTTCGGTAAAGCCCGGTCCGTTTTTAGTACAAGTATGGGACGAAGACATACGATACACACTCCGAGATTGGCTTCCGTTAAGCCAAGAAAATTATGCGACTTTTTTTCAAATAGAAGGGCTTGCCGAGAAAATTGCATTTTTAGAAAAAATATTGGTGGGCAATCTCCTCTCTTTTGGTAAAGGGATGAATCTCTTTTTTGAAAAAGAGATATACTGCAAAATACTTCAACTCAAAATGTTTAAACCAATTTGCTACAAGGGTATAAAATGGATAAGCTTTTCGCTAATCTTTAGTTGCAATGTATCTCTTCCTAACTATATTGGTATCGGCAAAGGAGCAAGCATTGGGTTTGGAGTGGTGAAGAAAATAGGAAATAAAAATTAAAAAAGAAGAAAATATGATAACTATAGAAGAGTTTTTAATGACCATTGATTTTCACAAAAATGTAGAGATTGCATTCAATAAATGTAAAGAAAATTTTGATGCCTCTCATGTTAGTAAGAATGATGAAAATCCATATTTATTCGTGGGTGGAGATTTGTCTGGAATACAGAAATTTATTTATAATATTGCCTCCCAAAAAGCTGCTGTGAGCTTGAAAGGACGATCGTTTTATCTGCAATTATTGATTGATTCTGTGATCCAATGCATTTTACTACATCCCAATATCAATGTCGTGAAAGAACATATTATATATTCTTCCGGTGGTAAATTTTATATGCTATTGCCCAATATAAAAACGGTTACAGATGCCTTAAACGATTTACAAGAAGAATTTGAAAAAAAACTATGGGAAACTCATTTTGGACAACTTATTTTGAGTATTGACTATATAAACTTTGGCGATCATGACATAACCAATGTTTCCGATTTGTGGAAAAGACTGGCGGATAAACTAACTCAAAAGAAAAATAAAAAGTTTAGTTCCGTTATTGAACGGGAATTCGATAATTTATTTGCTCCTCAAAATGTTAATGGAAAAGAACAAGTTTGTGTAGTTACCGGAATTGAATCAAACTGCTGTGAAAAATTAAATCTTACAGATGAAGATTCCCCATTTGTATTGCCTACCGTAAAGGAACAAACCAAATTAGGAAATGCGTTGAAAGACACTGAATATATTTTGGCTTTACCATCTGAATTATCGGATATAAACAAGGATAATCATATTGAAATTTTGGGTATCCATAACTATTTACTGACCAAAAAAGAATACCAAAAGCTCAATTTATTAAATATTCCTCAAAAAATAACCATAAAGAGATTAAATCATCCTTTTAATCCTATAATTTCAGATCCCAATGTGGTATATGAATGCAAATTTTACGGAGGGAATAAACAGGCAGAAAAAGACAAAAATTCATTAAAAACCTTTGATGATTTAGCTGATGATTCCTACTTTGGTATTCTTCGTATGGATGTAGACGGTTTGGGAAAGATTTTTATTGAAGGAATACAAGATAAAAATCTTGCCAATTATGCAAAACTTTCCGCTTTGTTAGATTACTTTTTTTGTGGATATTTAAATGAGATTCGAGAAAAGTATAAAAATGATGTGAATATTATTTATTCTGGAGGTGATGATGTATTTGCGGTAGGACGTTGGGATAAACTCATAGCCTTTGCAGAAGATATTAAAACCGAGTTTGCAACATATATTCTCAAGCCTGAATTTTCAGATTTATTATCTGAAAGCCATAAAAAAGTAACCATTTCAGGAGGTATTGCTATTGTAAATTGTAAATACCCTATAGCCAAATCCGCTCAAATGGCAGGCGAAGCAGAAGAAAAAGCCAAGCAATTTAACAACGGAACAAAAAATGCCATTACGCTATTCGGAGAACCGATCTCTTGGGAGAGTGAATTTGATAAAGTAGAAAACATAAAAAAAGAGTTTATCGAATTATATAAAGATAGTAATATGCCCACTGCCATTTTACATAAAATCATCTCTTTTTCTGAAATGAAAGATAGGGGCGATATTAGCTATGTTTGGAATACGGCCTATTACCTCAAGCGTTCTATGGATAGATACAGTGATGCAAACCCTATTTATACCCTATGCAAAAACCTGACAACAGAACTGTTTTCGGGTAAGCGGAATTATAAATTATATGCTCTTGCTGCGCGCTGGGCGGAATTAGAAATAAGAGAATTCATTAAATATTAAAATTATAAAGTTATGAAGTATCCAGAACAAAAATTGAACCCCCAATGGGTGCATTCAACCATTACAGATGAAGTGGTTGAGTGGACAAAATCGTTTGCAGAATTTCTAACAAAGAAAGAATATAGAAAAGGAGCGTTATCTACAACGCAGCTTCGACGTTTTTTCGGTGAAATAAAGCGAATTAGCGCCGATTTCGAATCTAATAAAAAAGATTTGCCCATGCTCAAACCCTTACTGGCTTATGCTGTTGGACGCGATAAAGATGATAAAGGAAACAACAAAACTAAAATCAAAGAATTTGAAGAAGAAATTACAAAAGCATTGAATGCCATTAGAAGTGAAGACAATAAAGTGAAAGATTTCAAAAACTTCGTAAAGATATTTGAATCTATAGTAGCGTATCACAAATTTTATGGAGGTAAACAAAAATAAATAATAGCAATATGAGTACATTAACTAAAAAAATAAAAATTACGACTACCTTAGAATTAATAACCGGTTTACATATCGGGGGTAGTAAAGATAGTGTGGAAATTGGCGGTATTGATACGCCTGTAATAAAAATTGCCACCAAAGAAAACCAACCATATATACCCGGAAGTTCGCTTAAAGGGAAAATCCGTTGTTTGTTGGAGCAAATAGCAGGCACAGAGTTATGTGGAAACGATGACGTTAATAATTTGTTTGGCTGCACAGGCAAAGATAAAGACAAAGACAACAAACCTTCAAAAATTATTGTTCGAGATGCTTATTTGCAAACGGATTCAGTTACTTTATTGAAAAATTGCGATTCTTTGGATATGCCTTTTACCGAATCGAAATATGAAAACGTGATTGATCGAATAAAAGGCACCGCTGAACATCCAAGGCAAATAGAACGGATTCCTGCCGGAGTAAAATTTGATGTGGAATTTGTGATTAATATTTGGGAGGGAGATAATGAAAATTCCTTAGTTGAATTACTCAAAAAAGGTATTCATGCGCTTGAAAACGATTATTTGGGTGGAAATGGAACCCGAGGTTACGGCCAAATAAAGTTTGGCGAATTAATTCACTCAGAAATTTCTGAAACTACAAATTGGAAATACAATGAAAATAGCTCTTCAAATTTATAAACTTCATTTCACGGATCCCTTGCATATTGGAGATTCGCACTCCGATTATGGAATCAGTCAACGCACCATTCAATCCGATACTTTTTATGCCGCATTAACTTCTTGTTTGGCGAAATTGGGAAAGGAAATTCCCAAAGATGGCGATTTGGGATTTACAATAAGCTCATTGTTCCCTTTTTATCAGAAAGATGGAGGAAGCAATCCTATTTATTTCTTTCCCAAACCCATAATTCAGAAACTTCCCGAAGGAAATATTGAAAACGCAAAAAAGATTAAAAAAATAGTCTGGTTAGACAAAGATTATTTTAACAAGGTACTTCGGGGAGAGGTGCTTTTTAAAGAAGAGCAGGATATGGATAATATCAAAGGAGGATATTTAACCAATGGTCATGATTTTGACTCCTCATTTATTTCCGATCAAGTGAATCCGCGTGTGGTGGTTTCGCGTAGTGGAAAAGAGGATGCTACCCCATTTTATATGGATAGAGTGTTTTTTAAAGAAAGTTCCGGATTGTTTTTTATGTGCAAATCTAAGGATGAACAAGCAAAAACAAGAATTGAACAAGCGTTAAATATATTGCAGCATGAAGGCATTGGTACGGACAGGAATGTGGGAAACGGTTTTTTTACCTATACAACAGATTCCATAGAATTAGACATTTCCAATGACACCAACCATATTATATCGCTTTCGGTTTTCATTCCCGAAAGTCAAGAACAAATTAATGAATTGGTTGCAGGAGAAGATGTAGGCTATGATATATTGCGCAGAGGTGGCTGGATTACAACATCACCACATCTTAATTTGCGAAAAAAAAGTATTTATGCGTTTGCACAGGGTTCGGTTTTTAATTATAAAACAACAGATACTATTGTAGAACTTGGGAAAATAGAAAATTTAAAACCAGATGATTTGCTCCACAATATTTATCGTTGTGGAAAAGGATTGTTTTTACCTATCAAAATTTCATAGTATGACAGAAAATAGAAACGAAATAAATCATAAATACAATATCCAAGCGGAGATACTTTCTCCCGTACACGTGGGTGCCGGCGCAGAAAAGGACTGGGTAAAAGGAATTGATTATGTGCAAAATGGTGGAAAAACATATTTGCTTGATTTGAAAAAAATGATTCATGAAGAGATTGATATTGAAAAGATTAATTACACTGCTATTACTGAGAAGATAAATAAAATATCAAATCAATCTTGGAATTTTAGCGGCAATAGTTCGAATCCCATAAAATCATTTATCAAAAGCCAACTCGGTAATACGCCTTTTATTCCGGGCAGCTCGCTCAAAGGAGCTATTCGTTCTGTGCTTTTCAACTATCTTGAATCGACTACAAAAGACGGAAACGAAAAATTTGGCAAGATAAATGACGGTGAAAATATGATGCGTTTTATTAAAATCGGGGATATCGTATTTAATAAAACAGAATTGGTGAACACGAAAATATTTAATCTGTATGACACAAAAAGAAATTTTGAAGGCGGATGGAAACACGGTGAAAACAGAACATCCAAAAAATTTGAGAACAAGGGATTTAATACTATCTATGAAATTCTGCCAAAAGGGCAAGAAGGAATAGGAACTATTTCGTTGTCTGAAAAAACATTTGATAATACATTTGGCAATAACTCAGAACCGAACAAAAAACAGATTATATCAAATATTACTCATTTGTTTGAACTTATTAATCATCACACAAAAAACTACATTCAAAAAGAAATTGTTTTTTTTGAAAAATACTCAAATGACCAAACTCCGCAAATTGTTGAAAACCTTAAAAATATTTGTAAATCTGTCCCTTCTGACAACTCCTTTTGTATTTTGAAAATAGCAGCGGGTTCAGGCTTTCATTCCATTACAGGTGATTGGATGTTCGATAATTATGAAATTGATGAGATTAAGTCAAATGAACGAAATAGAGGTTATCTTGAAGACAGAAAATCTGCCAAATCAAGAAAAGTAGCTGTTTCGGACGAAAATTTTGAATTGATGGGCTTTGTGAAATTATCGATTATTACAGAATATGAAGTTTTAAAGAAAAGAGCAAACGAAGAAGCCGTACGTTTGAAAAAAATAAAAGAAAAAGAAGAAAAGAAACGTCAAGAACAATTTTTGATTGAAGAAACCAAACGGAAAAAAGAACAATATTTAAAATTAGTTGATGAGGCAGAAAAGCTGTTTGAAAACAAACAATACGAAAAAGCAACACACACACTTATTGATATAGATGCTCAATTCATTCAGGAGGTGAAATATAGTAACTTAATGGCTGAAATAGAGAACGCTCTTGAACTAAAACAAAAAGAAGAGCAAATTGCTTTATCGCGTTTACAAGTAGAAAAATCTCGTATTGAAGCCAATCAAATTCCATTGTCTGAAAAACTGAAAAATGCCAATGCCGTAAATTCGGTTTTAAATGGCACAAAAACATGGATGAAACTAAATAATATAACAAAAT
>CAYYUE010000108.1:0-7721 GCA_964474745.1 uncultured Bacteroidaceae bacterium
ATAAAAATTCCTGTACACTGGCTAGAGATGATAGATACATTTAAACACAAAGGTTTACGGCATAAATTATGCGAAGAATTACGTTCAAAAGGTATTTCTGATGAGTCTGTATTGGCAGCTATCGAAAAGATCCCTCGTCATTTTTTCCTGGATTCATCCTTTGATATGATTGCTTATGAAGACAGAGCCTTACCCATTCTTTGCGATCAAACAATTTCACAACCTTATACAGTAGCATTTCAATCACAATTGCTGCAAGTAAAAAAAGGTGATAAAATTCTTGAAATAGGGACGGGTTCGGGGTATCAAACCTCCGTATTATGCGAATTGGGTGCAACGGTATACAGTATTGAACGCCATAAAGGTTTGTTTGAAAAGGCAAAACGACAATTAAAAAGTTTTCGTTATATGGCAAAAACTTTTTTAGGAGACGGTTATTTAGGATTGCCTACCTATGCTCCTTTTGACAAAGTAATTATTACTTGTGGAGCTCCTTCTATACCGCAAGCAATAGTAGATCAGATGAAAATAGGAGCCATTATGGTTATTCCGGTAGGAAACCAGGTGCAAGAAATGCAATTGGTTACTAAAATAGGTCCCACGGAATTGAAATCGGAAATGTTCGGAAACTTTAAATTCGTTCCGATGCTTGAAAAAAGAAAATTTTAAATATTTTACATATACCTAACGGTAGGTCTTTTTAATAAGCAGCGTATAAAAGTGTGTAGATATTGTGGAATATAGAAGTTGAGGTATTATTGTATAATTTGTTTTATATAATTACCGGCTTCGGGTCCTAAATTGAACAACACATCTAATATGCTTAGGTTCGATTGAAATCCATACCGATCTTCAAAAACCTGGTAATATTCCGGAAATACGATACTCGAATATGATGTTTTGGGAGAAAGAACATACCGAAAATCGTTTGGTTGATTTGCTATAGGGGCAAAATCCTTTGAAAATTCAATGGAAGTAGAGATTCGTAATTTTTTTATAAAAAACCTAAGTAATTCAGTGTTAAGATCCAAAAGTTTAGGGTATGGATTGAACAGGATGTTCTCAATTTCATCTTTGTAGTACAAAAAAAAGGGAGATGAATTATAAGCCGATTCAATGGCTCTCCAATGTTTAATGAACCAGCTCTCTTTATAACTTATCGTTATTTCTCCGATAGGAGTATGATTTCCTTGAGGACGGATTACGGGTATGCTTAACGGCAGAACTCCATTAGCGGATAAAATTAATGCACGGTTGCGATACGTTTGCTTGGGATATGTTTCGTATTGTTCAATAGTAACTGTTGAATATGTTGTCAGCAAAGCAAAATAAATAGTTGGAGGGAAGTATGCCGTAGAGAATAGAGCCGAATGTTGCATTATATAGAAAAACTATTTGCCAAAAACTATAGAAACTAATTTCTCATTTTCAAAAAAGAAATCGATGTTAGCTTCCGAAAACGACACGCGGCGTTCTCCCCATGCTTCTGTTTCAATATCTTGTTCATAATAACTATGAGTTGTCATGAGTTGTACAATTTCTTTTTCAGTACAATCGTATATTTTATGCCCAAACAACGTGCAATCAGTATTATCTGTATCGATACACGACAATATGGGAAGCTCTCCCTCAAAAAACAATGTTAATTGTAAGTCTTCATAATGAAGCACCGTTGTTGATTCATCGAGTCCGTTGTCGATGTTTTCTACTTCAGAGGCTTCGCCTAGCAATTGGCAAATATCTTCGATCGGCATATCGAAACGTAAATTGCCGAAACCTTCCTTGATGCTGATTGTGAAATTCATGTATGGATGTATTAATTATGATTCAAGTTTATGTAACCTTCTTTTCAATTTTGTTTCATTGAAAATTGGTAGAGCAAAGGTACATATTTTTTTTAATATCAAATAAAAAATCCATATAAAAAAGAGATTCTTTTTCTTTATATAGGTATTCTTTTCATTATCATCTTATTAAGCAAAATATGGACGTTTTTTTTAATTTAAAAGGAATTTAATATAAGGAATATTCAAAGATCCATTCCGGAGGATATCGCATTATTATCTATCATGTAACATGACGATGATTCAATCTTGGTTTTATATATTTAATTAAGAAATTGAATAATCCAAGTTCTCTGAAAATGATGCTTTCATAAGCTTTTAAAATGGAAAATATTGCATAACATACATTTGGTTGGCAATTTTCGAAAAATAATGGTCCTGTATTTTAATTCCGAAAATCAAACAGAGTGCTGCCAATAAAGAAAAATGCTTATCATTGAATAACAAGAGGAAGGGTAAGAAAAGATTTTATAACCGGAAGATATTGATATTACATCACAAAGAAAAGGAATTTGCTTTACATGTATTTCCAAACCTCAACAGAGTCAAATTTCGGGATACAAAAATTATATACAAATCAATTATAGTCAAAGAAAAGTTGTAGCTCCTGTAAAAGACAGATCTGTTTTATTGCATTATGCATCGAACATTATTTATTTTTTTCCGATTCTACATCGTCATTTTTTTGTTCATAAGCATGAATAATCTTCGTAACCAGTTTATGCCGAATGACATCGCTTTTGTCAAGTTGGATAATGGAGATACCCGATATCCCGTTTAGGATGCGTACGGCTTGTGTTAATCCTGAAGTTTGGTTTTTGGGGAGATCAATTTGAGTGACATCACCGGTAACGATAAATTTGGCGTTGCGTCCCATCCGGGTAAGAAACATTTTCAACTGAGATGAAGTGGCATTTTGTGCTTCGTCCAAAATAACAAATGCATGGTCGAGAGTACGTCCGCGCATAAACGCCAACGGTGCAATTTCGATAGTATTACTTTCCCAATACGAAAGTAATTTTTGCTGAGGGATCATATCTCGTAACGCATCGTATAATGGTTGTAAGTAGGGATCAAGCTTGTCGCGTAAATCTCCCGGGAGGAATCCTAGATTTTCTCCGGCTTCTACAGCAGGACGTGTTAGAATAATGCGTCGAATTTGTTTGTTTTTTAAAGCTCTTACGGCTAAGGCTACCGCGGTGTAGGTTTTCCCTGTTCCCGCAGGACCGATGGCAAAAACCAAATCGTTTTCCTCGCACGCACTTACCAAGCGTTTTTGATTAGGAGTTCGAGCTTTGATAAGCAGCCCGTTTCTACCGTGTACTAAAATGTCGCCGTGAGTTTCACTTTCCAATGCTACTCCCGAGCTTTCCATAATCTGCATAATAGCATCTTCATTGATTTTCCCGAATTTCTCATAGAAAACCAACATGGCCTCAAATTTTTCTTCAAATGAAATAACTTCTTCTTGAGAACCAACTATTTTCAACATTTCTCCTCGTACAATCAATTTTATCTTTGGAAAAAGAATTTTTATAAATTCCAGTATTTTGTCGTTGGTTCCCCAAAAATGAGAAAAGTCAATATCTTCTAGTGAAATAATTTTTTCAAATATGTTATTTTCTGCGTCTTCTTTCATTCGTGTTGTTTTTTCAAATCCGGTATTCTATGATTTATTTGCAATTGCATACTTTATCCATCTTTATTTGACTTGACGGAAACATTTCTTGTATTTTTTCTTGCTCTTCGTATGACATTGGGTTTACCCGTAAATCTAAAACCATTACGTTTGAACGGAGATTTTGAAATGAATCGGGAAAATCTTTAATCCCGTTTGACCACAAAATCAGTTCTCTCAAATTTTTAAGCTTACCCATTGCTTCCGGAAGCCTGTATAATTTGTTTCTACTCAGGTTCAGCTTCTTTAGTTGCAGTAGATCCCCCAATTCTTGAGGAACCGAATCAAGGCGATTCCGCCCAAGATCTAAAACTTCCAAGCGAGTTAGAGTCCCTATTTCTTTCGGTAATATTTTAATTTTATTTTTACTTAGATCCAGATGTAGCAGATTCTTGAAAGCAAGTATTTGCATAGGAAATTCTTTCAATTTATTGCGTTTTAGTTTTAATATATAAACACTATCGGGATGCATTACGCTGTCCAACGATGTATATATTTTATCTTTCTGAGCTGATAATAGAAATGGAAACGTTAAACCAAGCACAAATAATAGTTTTTTTTTCATCTCCTGTATTTATTGAGTTTCGAAATAGCGTAAACATGCAACTTTGTCGCATTCGAGTTGATGAATAAGATCTTGAGACGAGTCGAATTTTCGAATATCGCGTAATCGTTTGTGAAACTGTACTTCTATATTTTGCCCGTAAATGTCGCCATTAAAGTTTATAATGTGGATTTCAAAAGCAGGATTATAAGATTCGAAAGTGGGTTGAGTTCCGATATTTGCCATTCCGATATACAACATCTCGTTTAAGGTTACTTGAGTTATATAAACCCCTTCTTTTGGTAACATTTTTAAATGATCGGACAAGGCTATATTGGCTGTTGGAAACCCGATTGCCCTACCGATTTGTTTTCCCTTTATAATACATCCCTTTGCGGCATAGTGATAACCCAACATCGCATTTGCCAATTCAATAGCGCCGTCATTGAGTGCTTTCCGAATTTGAGTAGAACTAACTTGAATACCCTCATAGAGATATGATTTTTCTTCAAATATTGAAAAATCATATTGTTCCGATAATTCATAAATTCTGTTGAAGTCATTGATTTTTTTATTTCCGAACATATTGTCGTAACCCAATATAAGTGATTTTATTTCCAGTAAATCAACTAGGTAGCGTTTCGAAAAATCGTAAGTAGATAGAGCCGCTATTTCGGGTGTAAAATTTATTTCCATTATAGATTCAATCCCATAGTGTTTCAATAACTGATAACGTTCTTCTATTGTACTGAGTAATTGTAGCGAATCCGCATCCAAATTCAATACATGCCTCGGATGCTGATCGAACGTGATAACGATTGGATTTAGATGCTGTTCCCGAGCTTTTTCTTGTAAAGTATGTAGTATTTTTTTGTGCCCCAAATGAACTCCGTCGAACATACCTATGGTTGCGATTACATTAGAGGGTAAACAGTTCGTTTTATTTAGTTTGTATATATTCATTGTGCTCAATATAATCCTGCAAAAATACACTATTTATTTCAATTGTGCTATAGTTTGCTTTCAGACACCACACCCAATGATCATAAACCTACGATTTCTGTATATTTGCAAAATAGGTTTACAAGAATTGTTGCTGAAACAATATGACGCTTACCGATAGAAGCAATACAAGGCCTCAAACCGATTGTTTTTGCCATATTTAGTATTCCAGCATATCTTCTCGTTTTTTGATGATAATACTTTTCCATTGTTTTCGGACAATAGAAAAAGTTCCCGTGCGCTTGTATTCTTTAGAATAACCTTTGTCGCACAACCGAATTTTTAATTTCGCGTTGCTGATGGAATCCATGTTTCCTTTGTAGTTTACCAACATCTTTAATCCTAATGGCCATTTCAAAACGGAGAAATTATAGTCGAAATCCATATTTACATATTGATTTCCGGTAACCCCTACTTTGTATCGATCCATTTGGAATATGAAAGGAAGAAACGAGACGACTTGGTTTTTCATAATAATCTCAAGGCCGATACTATCGATCAGATTTCGTTGTTTATTTTTGAAGAGCAATAACCTGGAAAACCTGCGGAAAGTTTGGTTATCCAATAAAACAAGGCTGTCGCCTCTTAAATAACATGAAGCCATAAGGGAAGGCATGTTGATGCTTAATGTAGAATCAAATTCACCGATAGCAATAATATCGGTAGATATAATACCCTCAAAAGAACGCAACATGGGTAATAGGGTATCCACTTCCGGAACTTTTGTAATTAAGGTATTGATGTTCAGCTTATCTATTTTTAATTCTGCAGAAAAATCTGCTTTCGTTTTGTTGATAGCTTTGTATACCAACGTGATGTTCATATTACCTAGATCCGAAATATAATGAAGATCATTTAGCAATATAGATTGATTTCTCAAAATAATTTCGCCGTTGATATTTCTAAAATTGGCTTTTCCATAGAGAGCATGTTTGATATCTGTAGTTAATGTAATATTCACGTTACTGGGAACTTCAATAACCTGCATGGATACAGCGGTTTCCGTTTTTGTGTCCGATGTTGCTATATTTTCCGTTTCGGTTGTGTTCATTACACTTGCCAATTCATTAATATTTAAATTATTGGATGTTAGCTTTAGATTGCCTTCATACTTTCCTCGTCCCATCAATGCACGACGTAAATTTGCCATACGGCCTTCTATCGTAATATCAGAATTTTTTGCTTTAATTTGAATTTTATTTAAATCAACATTCGAGCTGTCGAAAGAGAGGGATGCTATTGGGATGTATATTGGGTATTGCAACATACTCATTTCGGCAAAAACATTTTCTATATCTAACGAAGTGGAAATTTGCCAATATCTAAAGATGGATTGAGTTATATCGGTTGTTTCCGCATATGTGGAATCAGAAAAAGAATTCATCAAGTATTTCCATGTCTGCATGGCCGTTAAGTCCCGGTATTGTTGAATGAATTTTCGGGGGTGATTACTTTCTGTTTGGATCTTTCTAATAATAGGTTTTAAATTTATATTCAATTTTGTACTTCCCAATTCAGCTTTTATACTGTCCATAGAAACATAAGTAGCTTGAGTAGAGAAAACACAGGATAATACAGGAGAGCTTATTTGCGTACTATTAGGAAGCATCGCTATTTGCAAATCGATTTGTTTGCTCCGCAGTCCTATCTTCTGCATCAAATCCAAATCTGTTCCCTCGAAACACACATCCGCAAGTAAAGATGTGGCTATATCGGATTGCTCAGGCGATAGTTTTGAATGAATTTGCACCCGTTTCATTTTCCCATCTGCCAAAGTAGTATACCTTAGTCCTAACGAATCTATTGTAATGTCAATTTTACCGAGGTATTTTTCCTGTAGCAATTTTGAATCCTTTTGATTGGTACGGAATGTAATATGCGCAGAAGGGAATTTAACAAATAGCGTATCCGCAGGATTTTGCAAATCGATATTGCGTAAATCAAGACTCCCTTCTATATTCACTTTTTCCCAATCCTGTTTGGTAATAGAATTTAGTGTGGATGCAAATTGCAAATCAACAGAGGTATTTCCTTTGACTTTCATATTCGGATCCGGTAAAAATGGAAAATAATGCAATACGTTGGTAATATCGATATGAGAAGTTACATTTCCTTTCACGTATGGATTGGTAAAAATGTTATCTACCAATATTTGGGTTTTCAAATCTCCGCAAATACTGGTAAAGGAAAAATCTTTGATCTTTGCAAACGAAGGTGTTTTTTTATTTAAATCCATGTAGGCATTTCCTTGAAGTTGTATGTTCTCAATATAAAAACCAATGATTTCATGCCTGAAGCTTGCATTTTTTAGATCGAAATCAAATGTTGCAGTAGGATAAAACCCCCGTCCGTACTTTCCATGTATATGACCGGTTATATCTAAATTGCCTTCCGCATCTATAGTGCTTAGAATAGGAACATACAAAGCAGGTATCATTCGTTTCGCTCCTTCGATAGTTGGAATAGAAGCATGCAAACGAGTATCCAGTTCGAATCCGTCCGAATCAGGTATTGATATAGACCCGTCTACGGTAAATACAATTCCGTTTATATCAAGTGTTGTATTTTGTAAGTCGTATTTATTTTCTTTAAAGCTAGCTGTTAATTCCGTATGCAGATCCATAGTAACATCCTTTGCTAATTGGGTAGTGCT
>CAYYUE010000109.1:0-7637 GCA_964474745.1 uncultured Bacteroidaceae bacterium
ATGCAGATATGATGGAGAAAAATTATATGAATAATAAAAAAAATATGAGATGAAAAAAACACTAATAACATTGACTTTTATTATGTCTGTATCATGTTATGCTCAAGATGTCTGTACTTGTGATTATAAAACCTCTGATACTTCTTTTTTGAATCATCTATTAAGACTAGAAAAGAATGAATGGAATCTAATAAATGGTGGTTATCAAAAAACAGTAAAAGATACTCTAAATTTAGATTCCTTGGTATTAAATTATTATAGAGGAGGGGCTCTTTATATGAGAACGCCATATCAAAATGGGAAAAAGTGTGGGTTTTACGAACAATACTATAGTAATGGACAACTTTCTAGGAGGATATATATGAAAGATAATAAACCTATTGATGGATATTATTATTCTTATTCGATAGATGGAAGTATCAGAGAGGAAGGAAGGTATAGGAATGGTTACCCTGTTGGAATTTGGATTAGTTACATATTTAGAGAACCATTCAAAAAATATACTTATTCAAATACAGGAAAACTAAAAAGAGTCAGAAAATGGAATGATCATAAAAATCGTTGGGAAAAAACAGGTTTTCACATGCAAATAATTGAAACAAATGAAAAACGCTATGAAATTATAGAATAGATACGGGTACTGTACCCTCTTGCACCTGCATTATTTTAAGAGTACAACAAACAGAATTTCTGTTGTTTATAAGCAAGACAGCTTCCGGAAACGGAGGCTGTCTTGTATTTATGAAGTACCTTTGCATGCGTAAAAACGTCTGTATCAAGGTCTCTTTTCCCAATCGTGTACCCTCTTGCACCTGAAATCGAGCGCAAACCCTTACAAACAAAAGTCTTATGAAGTGTATATAATATAAAAATAGCAGTCAATTTACCATTAATAAAAAAACGGTATCTTTGCACCGTAAAAACAACCCATGAAATCCGTAAGCAACATACCTCTATATACACATTCCTATCTGGTAGCTTCTCCCAAGGGCTATACGAAACATTATTATTACGGAAGCCAACGCATTGCATCGAAGCTGGGGATGGGAGGTCTGAGCAATCTGACACAGGTCAACGCGGCCATGACCACTAAGGCCAATGCCCTGTTTCAGGCTACAGTGAATTATACCTCCGATCACGATATGATGTATTGGGGTCAGGAGAAAGAAGATACCGAGGGGATGTATTGGTTCGAAAGTCCTTCGGGCTCCTATGAAGAAAAACTGAACGATAAGCAGTCATCAGTACCTCGGATCAGCAGTTTGTCGGCGAGCCTGCAGGGAGATATGTTTCAGACGTTGTCCGATTTTGACACAGAGCAAGGTCTCGAAAAAGAAGTGTATTATTATCATTCCGATCATTTAGGGAGTGCGAGCTGGATAACGGATGAGAGCGGATCCCCTATTCAACACCTTCAATATTTACCCTTTGGGGAACCTTTTGTGGACCAACGTATGACAAATTATTCGGAACGGTTTACGTTTACGGGTAAAGAACGGGATGAGGAAACGGGGTATTATTATCATGGAGCACGATTTCATTGATCGGATATCGGATGGCTGAGTGTGGATCCGTTGAGTGATAAATATCCTTCGCTTTCTCCATATATGTATTGCGCAGGAAATCCGGTAAGATTGGTGGATCCTAATGGAATGGAGGTTGTTGCAGTGAATATGGCAGCCCGCCAAGCCATTCTTAATACCTTACCCCAAAATATAAGAGGGCGGATTCAATTTGATAATACAGGACGTATTGATAAGAATAGTTTTAATCAAATCAATACTTCGAGTGGTAATTTTAGTGCATGATCTCAACTTGTTAATGATAATACAATTTTTGAAGTAAATATTACAGATAAAATAACTTATAAAAATGAAAATGGACAACTGATAGAGCAAAGCATGGGCGAAATAACTTTGTCCGATAATAAAAATGGCAGTTTTGGTTTTAACACAGGAGAGCAAGGATGGCAGGGGGTTACACAAACGCCTGGCAATGCCCCCGAAAAATATAACTCGCCGGATGATATTGTAAGGATTGTAATCAATAGCGGATTGAGTGAAGAAGGGCAGGCACAAAATTTTGCTCACGAAGCATACGGACACGGATATTTGTACTCAAAAAGTCAAGAACACAGACACCAAGTTAAAAGTACTCCGGAAGGATTTAAAGATACAAATATACCACTTATTGATGCCATTAAGAAAGGAATAAAAGAAACTATTTATAATATGTCAAATAAGTAAAATTAAACCATGAAAAAGCGAATAATTTTATTTTTGGTTATGTTTAATGCTTTTGGAATTTTTGCGCAAAATAATTATTCCAATACTACTATTTATGATGATACCACTATGCTGTATATTGAAGTTGATGAATTACCGAGATTTCAATTAGCAGGTTTTAATACTGCATTGGAATACATATATTCCAATATAAAATATCCAAATGAGGCGGATGTAACAGGAACGGTTATAGTATCTTTCGTGGTAACAAAATACGGAAAAATAGAACAAGTAAGAATAGAAAGAACCCTTTATAAAGAATGTGATGAGGAGATTAGAAGGGTTTTACTATCTATGCCGAGATGGCGAGCGGGAAAAAAGAATAATCAATATGTAAATACATTATTTTTTCTACCTATCAATTTTAAGTTACAATAAAGGGGGGTAGTGAAATTAAACCTTGGCTTTTCATCTTTTATTTTTTACACTGCAAATATAAGCGTACCCTTTAGCGCTTTTTTAGGTTATCATACAACATATCTGTACGTTATGGAATGTATTTATTGTGCCAATAAAGCAATCAAACGAGGAAAGCAAAATAGGATTCAACGCTACCGATGCAAACACTGCAAACGGTATTTCCAAGCCCACTACACCAAACGTGCAACTACCCAAACCCAATGGATCCGCCGACTCAACAACGAAGGCTGCGGCATCAGCAATATTTCCAGGTTGTTGCATATCGCCAAATCCAGCGTGCAACGGAGTATCCTGCGCCTAGCCAAGGCTATACCCACACCCTGTTTTACAGAAACAAACCAAACCTACGAAATAGACGAACTCCTTACCTTTTTTGGCAATAAAGCCAACGGGGGCGGTTATGGGTTGTTTCAAGCTGGATATCATTTATTCATTACCGATAGGCTCGATACCTGTGTTCTCAATCATCAGTATAATGGTTTTCTTTTTTTCGATAGGACTGTGTATAAAAACTTTAGGTGCACATACCCCTTCGTATTTCCCTGGTCGAAACTTCCATTCTCCGTTTCCAAAAAGGTACTGCCGTCAATAATAAAGAATAACTCATCATCGCTGTCATGTTTATGTAAATGGTATTTTTCTTCGAATATCCCTATTTCAAAAACTGAGGAATTCACGGTATAAAACGATTGGTTAGACCATTTTTCGGTACAAGATTTTATGATTTCCGATACATTGATTTTTTCGAGAGAATCGTATTTGATACCCATCTGCATATTCTTTTTTAGATGTTGCAAAGGTATTTCTTTTTTGTTATTTTGCCAAATGAGTACCGTTTTATTTGTACGTATTCTATTTTACACTCTTGTTTGAAGCTTACTATATGAAAACTAATGTGATATCCAAAAATACGGTATAATATAAAATCTATAAAAAGTATTTATGGTAATAACCCAAATAATAATCAATAGGATGAAATTTATGGATGAATGATAGATTATAATAGTTTTCAATGAATTATAAATCTCTTAAGAGAGCTAATCAGATACTTCTATTACAGATGATTCTGTATGGTAACACCTGTAAACCAGAAAACAAAGCTTCTTTTTGTTTGTTGAATGATAAAATATAAACTTAATTTCGTATGAAAAAGATTTTGATTATTTCGGCTATCATAGTGATGAGCATTTGTGCTATTCAGTGTGGCAACTCTTCAAGAGAAGTACCCTTTGTAGGAAATTACACCGTTAAAATGGATTTGTCTTATATGGATACTACATCTGCGTATATGCAGATGTATGTTATTTTGGCATCGCTTGTCGATTCTGCAAATGGAGGAAGTTTGATACCTTATAGAGTTTCTTTTACAGATTCCGTATTTACTGCATATTATTCAGGGAATCAAACGGATTCATATGCTTTTACATATCAAAAAAAGAACAAAAAGAATTATGCATTAGTTTTAGATAAACAAGATACAGTGCATTTGGAAATTCGTGATACCGGCATGGTGATGTTATTTCCCGATAATATGGCATTCTTTTTAACAAAGCAAATTGGTACGAAATGACACAATATGCAAACTGAGCACGTAAAACGATTCGACATACAACACTTAAACGCTACAAGTCAAAGAACGGAGTAGCGTTTTTTTTACGGATGCTTATAATCTTATTGTTTGGTAACCCTTTTATAGATCTCAAACCCGGAAATACTGGAAAAACCTATCAATCCGCAGAGTAAGCCTTGCCACAATAAAATAGGATCGAACTGAAATAATCCCCTTAAAAAAGGAACAGTATTGGCCAATATTAAAAAGAGTGCTGCACTTCCGGTCACCCATTTTACCGTACTGTTGCGTGTAGCCAATATCTTGAAAAAGTTTTTATCCCATGAACGGTTGGTGAAAATGACTCCGATATTTCCTGCAATTAAAGCAATAAAAGACATGGCTCGTACACTTCCAACAGGAAGTTCCCAATAATATAATCCCAATAAGTAAATAGCCAATACCACAACTAATAGGGAAACCCCTTGCATACAGCTAATATATATTTTTCGTCCTGTAAAGAACCGTTCTTTTCGACTTTTTGGAGGCCGGCTCATAATATGGTCTTCTTCTTTTTCCGCTTCGAATATGATAGAACATGCGGGATCTATAATCAGTTCCAAAAATACAATGTGAACCGGCCATAGAAAAAGCGGCATATCACTGAAGAAGACAGGGATTAACGATAATCCCGCAATGGGAACATGAATAGCAAAAATATAAGCCAACGCTTTTTGTAAGTTATCGCAAATACGGCGTCCCATTTTAACAGCACCCACAATAGAAGCGAAATTATCATCCAATAGTACCAGTGATGCAGCTTCTCGGGCAACGTCGGTCCCTTTTTCTCCCATGGCAATACCGATATTAGCTGCTTTTAGAGCAGGAGCATCATTTACCCCGTCCCCGGTCATTGCTACAATTTCGTCGTTTTTTTTCAAGGCGTTTACGATCTTAAGTTTTTGGTCGGGAATCACTCGCGCAAAAATGTTAACGGATTTAATGTGGCGGCTTAACTCTTCCTCACTCATGGTGTTTAATTCGGCACCGGTAATATATTCGTCGCAGTTGTCGAGCCCTATCTCACGGCCGATATTTTTTGCTGTTATGGGATAATCTCCGGTTATCATGATGACACGTATGCCTGCTTTATGGCATTCTTGTACTGCCATTGGCACGTTTTTGCGAATAGGATCGGTAAGTCCGATTAATCCTACAAAATCGAAAGCAAAATCATGCTGGATACTAGGCACTTTCAGTGTTTCGATGTGACTTTTGGCAACCCCTAGTATACGCAACCCTTGACTTGCCAGTTTTTCTACTTCTTTTGCCAATCGTTCTTGCTCTTCTACAGTAAGATGACACAAGTCGAAAATGGCTTCGGGGGCTCCTTTTGCGGCAACTACTTGCCAATCGCAACCTTTACAGGTAAATACACGCGACATTGCCAACAACTCTTTCGACAAAGGGTATTCTTTCACCATCTCCCAATCATGATGAACATGCTCCGTATTGCTTAATTGTTGCAATCCTAAGGTTGTAATGGCCTTTTCCATGGGGTCGAACGGATCTGTTTGGCTGGATAAGATCCCATATTCAATAATTTCATGAAACGCTTCGGGTAATGTTTTTTCTTTTTGAGGATCGATAAATTCATTTCCATTATACAAGCGGCTTACGGTCATCTTATTTTGCGTGATTGTCCCTGTTTTGTCCGTACAAAGTACGGTTGCGGAACCTAATGATTCTATGACAGCAGGCTTACGGGTGAGAACGTTCTTTTTAGACATACGCCATGCCCCTAATGCTAGAAAAATGGTTAATACAACCGGAAACTCCTCCGGAAGCATAGCCATGGCCAATGTAATGCCGGCAAGAAATCCTTTCAGTAAATCTCCTCGGGTAAGAAAATACAATCCTATAACCAATACACATAATACAATACCGATAATGGTTAGTTTTTTTATCAACACTCCCATTTCGCGATTCAGCTTGGTAGGCTCCTCTTTTACGTTTTCCAACGATTTTCCAATATGTCCTATTTGAGTATTAGATCCAATAGAAGTTACGCGGGCGACACCGGAACCTTGCACAATCATAGATCCTGAATACACAAAAGGTTTGTTATCTCCACCGGGGTAGGTATCTTCTTCAATTCCGGAAAATTCGACTTTGTGTACCGATGCGGATTCTCCTGTTAATAAAGATTCGTCTGCCAACAAATTCACACATGACAATACGGTAGCGTCTGCTGGAATCCTGTCTCCTTCGCGTAATATGATGATATCATCTGTAACCACATCTCGACCCGGAATACGTTGTTCTATTCCGTTTCGGATAACAATTGCTCGAGGGCTTGATAAATCTTTTAAAGCATCCAATGCTTTTTCAGTTTTGCGTTCCTGAAAGAACTCGATACCCATTATAACAAGTACAAACCCCATAAGCATAATCCCCTCCTGTATACTGCCCAGTAAAAGATAAAGGGTTCCGCAAGCTACCAATAGTATAAACATAGGTTCTTTCAATATTCCTAATCCGATTATCCATATCGATTTCGGTTTTGAGGAAGGGAGTTCGTTATATCCATCTTGCTTATGTTTTTGAGCTACTTCTATATCCGTAAGCCCATGATATTTGTTACTTTCGATATTCATGTGAAGTTTGTTTATATGTTTTTGAATAGTGCTATACTATATAACCAATAAATAGACTGTTTTATTTAATTAGTTAGAACAAACTAATTTGTTTTTTGATAAAAAAACCGTATTACACGGAATCAGATAACTATAAATTATAGTGTCTATAATTGTTTTACTAATTTATCTAATAGTTTTATAAGTTGTTGAATCTCTTCAGGCTCAAGGCTCTCTTCCATTAATTCGGCAAATCGTTGGTGTGCGTATTCGTGCATATTATTAATCCGGCGTCCTTTTTCGGTCAAATGCAGATGCGAGGTTCTGCGATCTGCATCCGATTGCACTTTTACAACATATTCTTTTTCTATTAACTTGTCAATGGCAACAGTTACTGTTGGTTTGGTCAATTGCAATTCAGAAGCTAATTCCGTAATGTTCGGATTTTGAAGAGAATTTATCACTTCCAAATAATGCATTTGTGTTAATGTAAGTTCTTGTAATCCGAAATGTTCTTTAGCAAGCTCTTCCATTTCACCCAAATTGTGAGATATTTTGGATATGATAGCAATAACTTTATTCATAGAAATCATAATTAGACAATGCAAATATAGTTAGAAAGTACTAACTAATAAAATTTATTTTTCTCGAAAATAGAATGAAAAAAAATAATGGCCTGATAATAAATTGTATATACGGTAAAAACTAATATGTTGTGTAATAAAAAAAGAACTGTTGTTCAGTATG
>CAYYUE010000110.1:0-7636 GCA_964474745.1 uncultured Bacteroidaceae bacterium
ATTTTCTCCAGTTTCACTTTTAAATATATACCCTCTTTTAGGTCTTGATTCTACATATCCTAATTCAACTAAAATTCTAAGGTCTGTTCTTAATGCTGATCTTGTTAAGGCTAATTCCTCTCCTATTTCATCTCCTGTTATAGGTCCCTTTTCCTTTACGATTTAAACATTCTTTACTTGAGTGATAAAATCTTTTATCTACTTGAACAACTAAATTGCGCATTCAAAATATGAACAATAAAACATTAAAAATTTTATATATCATTTTTTGTACTATTTGACATAGATTAAATTTTTAGTTTCTATTGAACCAATATAAGGATATCATTTATTGCACCTTTTACTACTCCTGCATGAATATCAAAAAAAACAGATTTAATCTCATTATCAACAATACGTATTTTTCCTTTTTGCAAAGCTGAAATAATAGGTGCATGGTTATTTAGAATCTCAAACAATCCATCGCTCCCAGGCAATTGAATCAATTTTGCATCTCCATCATATAAAGTAGCGTCAGGTTTTATGATTTTTACCTTCATAATAATCTTACTTAGTGTCAGGTTTTCGTATTTTATTTATTGACCTCGGATAACAATTTTTCACCTTTTTCAATAGCTTCTTCTATAGAGCCTACCAACATAAATGCAGCCTCCGGAAGATTATCCACCTCTCCATCTAATATCATAGTAAACCCTTTTATGGTATCTTCAATGCTAACAAATTTTCCTTCCAATCCTGTAAATGCTTCAGCAACAGTAAATGGTTGGGATAAGAAACGTTGTACACGACGTGCTCTGGATACTACCAGTTTGTCATCATCGGAAAGTTCTTCCATCCCTAATATGGCAATAATATCTTGTAATTCTTTGTATCGTTGCAATATTTCTTTTACACGTTGTGCTGTTTTATAATGTAATTCTCCCACAATATTGGGTGAAAGAATACGAGAAGTCGATTCTAAAGGATCCACAGCAGGATAAATACCCAATTCCGATATCTTTCTACTCAATACAGTTTGAGCATCCAAGTGAGCAAATGTAGTTGCCGGTGCAGGATCAGTCAAGTCATCAGCAGGAACATATACAGCTTGCACAGAAGTAATAGATCCACGTTTTGTTGAAGTAATACGTTCCTGCATCAATCCCATTTCCGTTGCTAGGGTAGGTTGATATCCTACAGCTGAAGGCATACGTCCAAGTAATGCTGATACTTCAGAACCTGCTTGCGTAAAACGGAATATATTATCAATAAACAATAAGATATCGCGACCTCCGGTTTTTTCGTCTCCATCACGAAAATACTCTGCCAATGTCAATCCTGAAAGAGCAACACGTGCGCGAGCTCCAGGAGGTTCATTCATTTGTCCAAAAACCAATGTGCATTTAGAATCTTTCAATTTCTGAGTATCAATTTTATTCAAATCCCAATTACCCTCTTCCATGCCTTTTTCAAAATCCTCACCATATTGAATAACACCTGATTCAATCATTTCACGAAGCAAATCATTCCCCTCTCGCGTACGTTCTCCCACACCTGTAAATACAGACATTCCAGAATATTTTTTTGCGATATTGTTGATAAGTTCCATTATAAGCACGGTTTTACCTACTCCAGCACCTCCAAACAATCCAACTTTACCTCCTTTAGAAAAAGGTTGTATCAAATCTACGACTTTAATACCTGTATATAAAATCTCTTGACTGGTCGATAAATCCTCAAATTTAGGAGGGTCTCTATGGATTCCATACCGATTATCATACTGAGGATCGGGAAGTCCATCGATTGCTTTTCCTATTACATTAAATAACCGACCATTAATATTTTCACCCACCGGCATCGATATAGGTCCCCCTAACGAAACAACTTCCATTCCTCGTTGTAATCCGTCGGTAGTATCCATCGCAATAGTTCTCATTGTATTTTCTCCAATATCCTGTTGACATTCAAAAATAACTTCAGAACCATCAGACCTTTTCACCGAAAGAGCGTCATAAATATTTGGCAATGTAACTCCCTCATCAAAAGCTACATCCACTACAGCCCCAATTATTTGAGAGATTTTTCCTTTGCTGTATGATTTCATATTACATATATTATATGTTTACTTATTCTTTGTTTCATTCTTTTAGAGCCTGCGAATTTACGATGTTATTTTGAAATAAAAAAGAAATTATTAAAAAAAAAAAAACTCTTTTTTAATCGGTTAATTTATATTACCTTATATTTCTTTCCAGGAAGGCATTTTATTATATTTTTCAACTCTAAAGAAAGTAATGCAACCACAATTTTAGGTAAAGACAAATCACAATTCGCACTAATTTCATCTATTGTAAGCTCTTTCCCCAGAAGGATCCTATCATATATAATTCGTTCTGTGGGTAATAACTCTTCAAATAATTCTTTTTGTATTACTTTTTGATTTTTCTTCTTTTTCCATCCCATAATATAAAACAAATCATCAGAATTTTGAATCAAATGTGCTTTATTTGTTTTTATAAGATGATTACAACCTTCAGAAAAACGATCATTAGTTCGTCCTGGTAATGCAAAAACATCCCTATTATAACCATTTGCAATTTCTGCAGTTATAAGAGCTCCTCCTCTCTTAGCAGCTTCTATTATAATTGTTGCATCGGCAAGTGCTGCTATAATACGATTTCGCGAAGGGAAATTACCAGGTTCTATAGATGTTTCACTCACATATTCAGTCAATAATCCTCCGTGAGATAACATATCTTTTGCCAAATTTCGATTTTCAGACGGGTAAATCATACCCAATCCATGCCCAAGCACCCCCACAGTCGGTAAATTGTTTTGTAATGCAACCTTATGCGAACAAGTATCAATCCCATAAGCCAGACCGCTAACGATCAAAATTTGCTCTTCCGATATACCTTTTAACAAATTTTCAATCATGGTTTTTCCATATTCCGTTGCATTTCGGGTGCCTACAATGCTAACTATTTTAGAGGTATTCAGATTAGCATTTCCTTTGTAATATAAAACAATAGGTGTATCAGAACATTCCGATCGCTTTAACCGTTGAGGGAACTGTTCTTCATTATAGAAAAGGACCTGAATATGATTCTTCTCAATGAAATGAAGTTCTTTTTCTACAGCAGAAAACATGGATTTTGAAAGAATAGCAGAGATGATCGTATCGCGTTTCCCTAATAATGCTTCCAACCCTTTCTTTGTTTCCGAAAACAATGCTTCCGGGTTTGGCAGAAATTCTAAAATCCGTTTTGCCGTTTTAGGTCCTACTCCTGGAATCATACTCAATGCTATTTGATAAAATGCATTCATGTTTGCTTGATCAGTTTCACTCACAAAATTACGAAATTATTTTTAAATTTTATTTTTCCAAACTTCACAAAGATATGATAACATGGCATAAGAATGGCGCAAACGATCACAAAACTCGTCATCCGAAACCCATTCCCCCATTTCGATGTTCTCCTCTACCTGTGGAATAATATGTTGAAAATTATTGATATGCATCGTATACCATGAGGTTTGTTTTAGATTCCAACAATCGAACATATGATATATGTGATATGTCTTTTTTATTAACTTATCGGGAAACAAACGACATAATCCCGTTTCCTCTTCCACTTCCCTTAAGGCTGTTTGTAATAAACATTCTCCTTTTTCTACTTTCCCTTTTGGCAAGTCCCACCGTTTATTTCTATAAATCAAAAGTTTATTATTATCCGGATTACTTACAATTCCTCCTGCGGCTTTTAAAAAGTTAAAAAACGTTAAACATTCTTTGATTGCATTTTTTACCCCATTTTTGCAAATTACAACCATATTTTTAGAGCTGCTTTCGTTCAAAAACAAAGAAAAAACAATATTAAAATCGGTATCATTACATGCCGTATATTCTTTCGTGAAAACAAAATCAGGCAATGTAGATTCCGAATTCGTAAATACAATAAAATTGAATTTATAAAAAACAATAAAGTGGTCCATAATACTTATTTTTAGTTCATTTATTTTTGAGATACATTTTAATTAATAAAACTCCATTTGCATCTTTTTTCATTTGAGAATGGAAAAAAAAACGTAATTTTGCATCATGAAAATGACAGATGAAACAGCATATATGACTGCTAAATTTTTATTGCAAATTAAAGCAATAAAATTGAATAATGAAAATCCTTTTACCTGGGCATCAGGTAGAAAATCACCTATTTATTGTGATAATCGTATTACGCTTTCATATCCGGAAATACGTACATACATTCGTCAACAGTTTGTAGAGGCCGTTACCGAAAATTTTGGTGATGTTGATGTTATCGCAGGTGTCGCCACAGGGGGTATCGCTCAAGGAGTATTAGTTGCTCAAGATTTGGGAAAGCCCTTTGTTTATGTACGTTCCGAAGAAAAGAAACATGGTCTGACAAATCAAATCGAAGGCGAAATCAAATCCGGACAATCCGTGGTTATTATTGAAGATTTGGTTTCTACCGGAAAAAGTAGTTTAATAGCAGCCCATGCTCTTAAAGAAAAGGGATGTATTGTAAAAGGTATGGTAGCTATTTTTAGCTACAATTTATCTATTGCTCAACAAAACTTTGCTGATGCTAACGTAGATCTTGTAACGTTGACGAATTACGACAGGCTGATCGAAGTTGCTAAAAACGAAGATTATATTCACTCCAATGCAATGGAGTCGCTTGCAAAATGGAGAGAAAATCCTGAAAAATGGTCTGAAGAACGAATGAGTATTTAAAAAATTATAAAGTAAAAGTAAAACAACAGTATATAGTAAGTAGCTGTAGTTGTTGCTTTTATGCAAAACACATAAATATGAATGTAGAAAGCAAAAAACTTGCTATAAATGCCTCTCCTGAAGATATCTATAACATTGTAGGTAACTTTAACAATTTTGAACAATTGGTCCCAAGTCAAGTAGAGGGATGGTGTTCAACTGAAGACACATGTTCTTTCAAAGTAAGCGGATTTATGCAAATCACTTTAAAAATGGCTGAAAAATGCCCATATTCGAAAGTTGTGATTTCGCCTGATACTTCTACAACAAGCCCCTTCCCTTTTCGATTGATATTTGAAATGGAAGAAAATTCGAGCAGAACAGATACTATCGCTTCCATTGAAGTAGATGCCAATCCTATGATGTTAATGATGGTGAAAAAACAGATGAAAACAGCTGTCGACACTATTGTTGAACAACTGAAATATTTTGTAGAAAACAGATCCTAAAAGTTCAATCTATACATATCACAAAAAGCTGTTATATCTTAAAATTTGATACAACAGCTTTTTTTGCATCCTAGTATTGATTCAAATTATTTTTTTCCTGCAAAAATAGTGTAATTTTGCACCCTAATATAAATGTGCCATGGAAAGTATTGTTCTATCTGTACAAATACCCAACAACAATATCGAAGAACGGCTGTATACCATTCAAGTGCTGTTCAACGATATACTAGGAATTCCATACCGATGGAACATTTCCGAAACCGGCACAGATTATGTATTTTCATTCCTGGGTAAAACTCTGGTTATGAAAGACTCTTTTTGGAATCATTTTCCAATACCTCTCTCCTACTTAAAGAGCGATCACTTTCCAAAAGTAACGTATGCAACACTTCCTCTCTCGAACGAAAAAAAACTTCCTATTTTATATGGGAATCCTAATATAAATATTACAGATACCGAAATCACGTGTGAAATAGATATCATTTCTTCCATTTTTTTTATGATTACTCGATGGGAAGAGTATTGCAATCCTATCCGAGATCAATATAATCGGTTTCCAGGAACAGAAAGTATTGCATATCAATATCATTTTTTAAACCGTCCCCTTGTAAACGAATATGCAGAATTATTTTGGAATTTGCTACAGCAACTACAATTTCCGGGATGTAGAAAAGAAAAGAAATTCCGTTTACATCTCACTCATGATATTGATGCATTGCAATCACATCCAAAATTGATTTCTTTTGTGGGAGATATCATAAAACGAAAAAATCCAAAAATGGCTGTATCCCGATGCAAACCACCTTATATAGATCCGTACGATACATACAATTTCTTAATGAACAAAAGCGAGCAACTGGGAATTCGATCCACTTTCTATTTTATGGCATCCGATTATCGTATGAATCCTACTTTCCCATCCAACTATTTAAATACGAAAAAATTCAAAGAAGTCGTAACAAATATTCAATCCAGAAACCATTGTATCGGTTTTCACCCAGGATACACAACATACAATCATCCTCAAAAATGGCATGAAGAAAAGCAAAAATTGGAAACAGCATTAGGTTTTTCTCTTACATATTGCAGACAACACTATTTACTAGTTGATATACCGAAAATATTTACAGTATGGGAAAACGAAGGGATGAAAAACGACAGTACTCTTGGTTACGCCGATCAAGAGGGTTTTCGATGTGGAACAGGAGATCGATATCCTTTATTCGACTTTTTGAATCGAAAAAGATTACAGGTATATGAATTACCGCTTATTGTGATGGATGGAACCCTCAACCAGCATAAAAAACTTGCTCCGAAACAAGCGGAGGAATGTCTATTATACTACATAAATATTGGGAAGAAATACCATATGGATATTACTTTTTTATTCCATAATTCCAGTTTTGACAATTTCGAATGGAACGGTTGGAAAAAAATATATGAAAACCTCAACTTTTTATTAAGCTAACGATCGTCATGAATACAAAAAAACTCCTATTACTAGTGGATCATTTTCCACCATCGTTTGCGCCTCGAATGGGATACTTAGCCAAATATTTACATGAATTTGGATGGACGGGAACAGCTTTTTCGATACCCCATCCGGGAAAAGTAAATAAATTCAACCATTTGGTGGGAAATATTTCTTCTACAGAAGTCATTATGCCACATTATAGCACATTCCAATCATTAAACAAGCTCATCATTGAATGCTTGGGAATGTTAAAGCGCGGTTTTGTCTGGTCTATGTACGATGAGAAAATGTATCATTACGTTCGCAACCAAATTAAAGGTCAGCATTTCGACGCATTGTTATGTTCTACCGCAAGTTTTTTCCCCATCCAATGTGCAACAAAAATAGGAAAAGAATTAAAAATTCCTGTTATTCTGGACTTTCGCGATATTTACGAACAGGATCCGCATTTTTTTACCCAAAAAGGAATGGGTTCCCTATTACGAAAATTCCAAATAAGAAAACGCAATCACATAATTCAATCGGCAAATATAATAACAACCGTTTCACCTTGGCATACTACGTTTCTATCACAATTCAATCCCAATACACACCTTATCTACAACGGTTTTGATCAGGAATTATTTTTTCCTCGTACAACGAAAAATAACGACAAATTTACAATTACTTATACAGGAAGTATTGCTCCAACAGGACGTTCCACTTCCAGAAATCCAGAACTTTTATTCGAAGCAATAAAACAATTATCGAAAGAAAGAAAAATCAATTCCGAAACATTCCAAATTCAATTTTATACAGACGAAACTAGTAAAATGTATATAAACCAATATTGTGCAAGTTACCAGCTTCAAAAATATATTACTATTTATGATTGGGTAGACTCGGAAAAAATACCTGAAATATTAGCGACAAGTGATCTTTTACTTATCATAACTA
>CAYYUE010000111.1:0-7621 GCA_964474745.1 uncultured Bacteroidaceae bacterium
AAATAATCTTGTCAAGAAAAAGTCTATTTTTTCATCTATAAGTAAAAAAGAAAATAACATTGATAAGAATAAAAATCCTTTAGGGTAGGAAAAATCTGCTAAAAGAAGCAATTTATCAATTAAATAAATGATTATGGAAAGAAACGGTAAGTACAGAAAATATTTCCTTGTATTGGGATTATTGATTTTGTTCAGTAATCAAATATTTTCTCAAATTAAACTTACGGCAAGTGAGGGTAAAGACCGAAGCATTACACCCAGTAAAATATATGCTCAATATTCCGATTTTCGCGATGTTATAGCTATGGAAGTTCAAAATTTAAAGATCGACAGTTCTCACAAGATTACGGTTACATTGCTGGTAGCAGAAGATTCAATAATGAGAGAACAGTTGAAAGCAGATTTCAATTTAAGATTTATAGGGGCAAATGAAGAAATGCTGGATTCCACACCTTACATGGTTTTATATCGAAACAAAAATAATTTGGCGGAAAGACCGGTTTTGCATAATGGCAAGCTGGATTTGAGCCGAAGCTGTATTTTAATGCCTGTAAAATTTCCTCATCAGCTACGGATTCTGATCATTAATGGGAATTTTGAAACCGATGCGGAAATTACATTTGATTATCTGACACGGAGAATAAGAGATGCTATTGCTGTGGCTCGAAAAAATAATGACAAAATAATAATAATACAAAACTAAAAAACATCTAATTTATGAAACGAATAGTAACACCGCTCATGCTTCTGACGATATTTTTATCGTTTACGGCATGTAATGAAAAAGAATTTGAACTTCAAGAAATCCAATCGGAAATAAGTAAGCAGTCAGATGAAACTCGGCTGTTGATATACCGTTTTGGTTTAGGTACTTGGCAAGAATGGAAATGTACCACTGAAACGATCGAATCAACCATAGATGAGCTTATGTACATATCAATGAAAGAAGGAATTGATGTTTTCGTGTACGAAAAATTAAGCAACCCTCCAAGCGATCCTCCGGCTTATAATATGCCCGAAAAAATTGAAACAACAGATAGAAAAGAATTTATCAAATTTATGATGTATTGGTTAGAATTGGGTTATGCAGTTGCATTCAATTATGATCCTGATACAGAGAAGTATACAGGGAAAGCTGTTCCCCAAGAATAAAATAAGGGTGAAATGCGTAAAAAATGAAATTTACGAAACCAAATATAACCTATTAATCCGATGTATCGAAATAATAAGACCCCATATAGCCTCTGAACACTATAAGAAGCCTTTTCCAACTTGATTAAGTTAAGGAAAGAAGGAAAAAGCATAGTCGTTGTTGTACAATTTTGGAAATACGTTAAAATGTAAAATATATTGGTTTGGTATTTTGAACGAACCCACACCAATTGATAGTCTGGGATACATAGAGAACGTCTGTTTTTATAGCAGGAAACCTACTGTAGGAAACATTTCAAACACAACGAATTTGTTATTGTAATTATTATGATAGGGAAGATATTATGTGAAAATACGATTCAGGAATAATGTATTTGGTGAATATGCCTATGAGGGCTAGGATTAATATATACCGAATAAGCTTGTAAGTGTGTGGCAAGCCTCGGTATTCCCTCTCTTAGGGACGATACGGGCGTTGTGTTCCTGCACAATGTCCCGTATTTGTATTGTTCTTGAACGAAATAATAGATATTGTTCATACAATGTAATAAAAAATGTTTCTTGTAAATAAGATTAGGGAAAAATGATTAAACCTGTGTTATAAATGTAACAAAGCCCAATTTGTAAAAAAATCAGGCTTTATCATATCATTCACGTTTATTTTGTTTATTTCTTTATCTTGGTAGAAGACATAAAAATGGAATCTGGAAATTTGTTTTTATACGAAAGATATATAAACATAATTCCGGCAATAATAAAAGGAATACTTAAAATTTGTCCCATATTGAAAAGCATACCATTTTCAAAATCCACTTGATCTTGTTTAATACATTCAACTAAAAATCGAATACCAAATAGGAGTATTAAAAATATTCCGAACAGTTTCCCCGGACGAGGTTTCCCGTTTGTTTTTATATAGTAGATAAGTAATCCAATAAATAATACCAAGTAGGAAAGTGCTTCATATAACTGAGTAGGATGTTTAGGCACTGTTTCACCGTCGCGAACAAAAATGAAACCCCAGGGAAGGTCTGTTTGGATACCATATATTTCCGAATTCATCAAATTACCGAAACGAATACATGCCCCGACTAAAGGCACAACAATGATAATGCGATCTAATATCCATATATAGTTTATTTTTGTTTTGCGACAATACAAGAAAATTCCGATTAAAATTCCAATAGCACCTCCATGGCTGGCTAATCCTTGGAAACCAGTAAAACTTCCTGTTTCAAGGTTAAATGGAATCACGATTTCGATGGAATGTTTCAAAAAATAGCTAGGTTCGTAGAATAAACAATGTCCAAGCCGTGCTCCTATCAATACAGAAAGAAACATATAAATGGTAAGTTTATCCAACAATTCAGTTTTGACACCCTCTTTTTTAAAAATTCTTAGCATGATAAAGTATGCTAAGCAAAATCCTACTGCAAATAGCAAGGAATACCATCGTAAACCGAATGAACCTATAGAAAAAATAACAGGATCTACAGTCCAATTAATATATAACATATTCATATCATTAAGACTCTATATTTTGTTTAATATATTGATTCAAGAATTGATAGTGTGCTTTAGTCACCATATCGTTGGTGGTAGCATTTTGCAATTTCTTTTGCAATTGCTGTAATTGATAGTAAATAATTGCATTTACATCGTAAGTCATTTGCCTATAACCTGTAGAAAGAGGAATTGCTACATTATCTTTTATTTTTAACGACGGCAACATCTCCAACAACTGCTTCACATAGGTTTTTTGCAGAGTTCTTCGATACATATCTACAGTTCCACCAGATGAAGTTTCCTTAAAAATAGCATTGTTTAAATCGTTGAAATATTGTTCAACAGTATAAGCATTGGTTTTTCCCTTCAAGGTTTCTGACTCTAATAAATTAATAATGCGGTAACGTTGTAATAGTTGCTGTACAAGAGATCTTGTTATATTGACAGCTGTTTCCGAATAATCAGTACCGATCTTTTGCATGATTGTATCCCGAAAGACCCATTGAGGTGTTTCTATATAATTTTTGATGATGAAACTGATGGCTTCCTGTTGTTTCTCTTTTTCTGCAGGTTCGTATATAACGCCTTCTTGTTCTACTGTTTTAGGGGTTTGATAAATACCGCCTATCCATTTTATCGCATGACCGGCATATCGCAAATATTGATTTATAATCTCAGAATACATGACTTTTAGATTTTGATAGCCTTTGTTAGGTTCTAATGTCCATGTATCAAGATGTGTTATGATTCGATTCAAATTTTTGATTCCATATGCGTTGGCAATCATTTGATTGTCTCCCAAGTCTTCCGATTGCGAACGAGGATCTGTTCCTGCAGTTTCTGACCCGAACCATAAGTAACGATCCTTTGTTTTTTCGATAATCCATTGGTTAAGCATGGGTACTTCTTCCTGTGGTGTTTTATACTGAGGGAATAAGCGATACCCCCATTCGATACACCAATGGTCATATTTTCCAATACCCGGGAACAAATAGGATTGCCCAATACTGTCTTCGGGTTGTGCCACATAGTTGAAACGGCAATAGTCCATTATGGAAGCAGTGTGACCATGTTCTTTTATGAAATTTTTGTCGCGTAATTTTTCTACTGGATAAGCCGATGAGGCTGCGAAGTTGTGCCGCATGCCTAATGTATGCCCTATTTCATGGGAAGAAACAAATCGTATCAGTTGGCCCATTAAGGAGTCGCTAAAGATCATTTTGCGTGCTGCAGTGTCCACAGCGGCACATTGGATGAAATACCAATTATGGAGTAACGACATAACGTTATGGTACCAATTTACGTGGCTTTCTAAAATTTCACCTGAACGAGGATCTCGAACATGAGGTCCACTGGCGTTAGGAATTGTAGAGGGTTTGTAAACGATAGCTGAGTATCGGGCATCTTCCAAAGACCATGTAGAATCTTCTTCTTTAGTGGGAGCCCTTTTAGCCATGATCGCATTTTTGAAACCGGCAGCTCGAAAGACAGGCTCCCAATCGTTAACTCCTTGTATTAAATAAGGTATCCATTTTGAAGGAGTGGCTGGATCAATATAGTAAATGATCGGTTTTGCCGGTTCCACAAGTTCTCCGGCTTCATATCGAGCTTGATCTTCAGGTTTCGGCTCCAGTCGCCAACGAGTTATTAATCGAGTGATGTCTACTCCTTGCGGGTTTTTATCATAATCTATATATCCTTCTGAAAAATACCCCACTCTTTCGTCCCAATATCGTGGACGCATAGGTGTTTCGGGCAACATAATAATGGATGAATTCAATTCGAACGAAGCAACTCCTTTTTTACCCAAATAGGTTTTTATTGTTCGTATTTCCGTATTGATAGGATAAGTTGCGGTAGAAGAAATATAAGTCTTTTCAGGTTGGATAGAAAGAAATTCAAATCCGTTTTTCATGTTTTTTTCAAGAAAAAGCTCTTCATTGTCTGATTCAAAAAGCCGATTGATTTCAATCAACATACGGCTACTATCCGCAAGAGCCGCTTTTACATCGAATAAGCCGATAATGGGTAAAAAACTGGATCGTTGTACCGCTTGGTACATATCACCCGTAGAGTCGGCTCGCTCCACACTTAATACTTTTCGCAATAAAATGTTATTATTGGGAGCCTTTTCAAAACGTATTACTGCCGTATTGACATGGTCGCCGGCATATCCGGAAAAACCGGAACGTAAATTTGCCGGAGCTTTCGAAAGACGGGTAACCATTAATAAATCCCGATGAAGCAAACTATCTTGAATCTCCAAATAGTATTTTCCTTTTGAATTATAAATGGTAAATAATCCCTTTTGGATCGTTGGGATGTCTTTAAAGAATTTTTCAATAGGAGTGCGAGTATCCTGTACTACAGTTTTTTTCTTTTTCTTGGAAAAAAGTCCTTTTCCCGAAGAACAAGAAGTACCCAACATGAATCCTATAATAAGGAAAATGATAAGATTTGATTTTTTCATAGCTCAATAAAAAATAGAAAAAGATAAAACCACCTTTGAAAAAAGGTGGTTTTTATAAAAAAACAATTATTTTGCGTAATTAATAGCTCGTGTTTCTCGAATAACCGTAACTTTGATTTGCCCTGGATACGTCATTTCGCTTTGTATCTTCTTCGATAAATCGAGAGATAGTTGAGTTGCTTCTACATCATTGAGTTTATCTGCTCCAACAATAACACGGAGTTCGCGACCGGCTTGAATCGCGTATGTTTTTACTACTCCTGGATATGTCATAGCGAGTTCTTCCAGTTTATTCAAACGATTAATATACGCTTCAACCACTTCACGACGAGCTCCCGGGCGAGCACCTGAAATTGCGTCACAAACCTGTATGATAGGAGCAATTAGGCTGGTCATTTCTTCTTCATCGTGGTGCGCTCCAATTGCATTGCAAACTTCAGGACGTTCTTTATACTTTTCAGCAAGTTTCATCCCTAAAATAGCATGCGGCAGTTCAGGTTCATTTTCAGGAACTTTTCCAATATCGTGTAACAATCCAGCACGCTTAGCCAACTTAGGATTCAAGCCTAATTCAGCGGCCATGGTGGCGGAGAGGTTTGCAACTTCACGGGAATGTTGTAAAAGATTTTGACCGTAAGAAGAACGGTATTTCATACGTCCAACCATGCGCATAAGCTCATGGTTCATGTTAACAATGCCTAAATCGATACATGTACGTTTTCCCACTTCGACGATTTCTTGTTCGATTTGTTTACGTGTTTTAGATACAACCTCTTCGATACGAGCAGGGTGTATACGTCCGTCTGTTACTAATTTATGCAACGAAAGGCGAGCAATTTCTCTGCGAATAGGGTCAAAACCTGATAAAATAATAGCATCAGGAGAGTCGTCAATAATGATTTCTACACCTGTAAGAGCTTCCAATGTCCGAATATTACGACCTTCGCGTCCAATAATGCGGCCTTTTACTTCTTCATTTTCAAGATTAAATACTGAAACGGTATTTTCTATCGCATTTTCAGTAGCAGTACGTTGAATAGACTGGACTACAATCTTTTTAGCTTGTTCGTTTGCTGTTATTTTGGCTTCTTCGACAATATCCATTACATAGTTTGATGCTTCGACTTTTGCTTCGTCCTTAATCATTTCAATTAAGTTTCCCTTAGCTTCTTCTGCAGTCATTGAAGCGATATGCTCTAATTTTTCAACACTTTGTTTGTATAATTTTTCAACTTCGCTTTGACGTTTATTTAAAACTTCAATTTGAGTATTTAAATTTTCGCTTGCCGATTTTAATTCAGCACTTTTCTTTTGAAGTTCTTCAACTTTTTGGGAAAGTAATTGTTCGCGTTGTTTCAATTTATTTTCAATGGATGCAATCTTGGAGTTCCGCTCTTGAGCTTGTTTATCGTATTCACTTTTCAGTTGTAAATACTTTTCTTTGGCTTGAAGAATTTTATCTTTTTTAATAATTTCCGCTTTCTCTTCAGCGTCTACAAGTACTTGTTGGCTTTTAGCAAGGAGTTTGTTTCGTAAAACGGATGTTGTGACTACGATTCCAGCTCCTGTGCCAAGAATTAATCCGCCAATTATACACAATACTATTTCCATTTGTTATTATTATTTTGATTTATAAATTGAAATAGCACTAGATTTTTTGAGGAAATTGTGGTAAAGAAAGGTCCTACAAACACCCATTAGAGTTGTGGTAAACTCTGAAATAAAGGATTTGAGTGCCGAACGCCTCCTGTATACGTTCCCATTGAATGAGAACACATTCTTCGTTCTTGAGCTTACTCGGTTTGTAAATTAAACTGTTGAGTTTACAAACTGATTGAGTGAATGTAGGCCCTTTTATTTTCAAACAGCGTAATACGGCTTTTGTTATAATCCAAATGATCAATTACAATTAATTAGCATTTTTTGTTCAACTCTTCTGTAAGTATCGAATCTATTTCCGAAAGTTTTTGTACAAGTTCATGGTCTTTATATTTTGTATCTTCGTGCATCTTAACCAATTGAGTTATTTGACTTAATGACACCATTGACAATAAGTCTTGATTGTCTTTGTGAGCGTAGATTTTGGCATATTCTTTTGCTTGACTATCTATTAAATCGGCTGCTTTTCTCAAATATTCTTCTTCCGAACGATCAATGGTAAGCTTATACTTCCTTTCTAATATACAAACAGTTACCGATAATTTATCCATCTTATTTCCCTCTATTCTACTCTTGTCAACAATGTTATGCTTTTATCTATTTCGCGTATCAGCTGGTTTATTTTTAACTTTATTTCTGCTGAATCTCCCTTAGTAGTATCTAGCGTATTTCTTAGTTTTAATATCTTATTTTGATCTTCTAATTTATTTATTGTTATTACTTGTTTTTCGATTGTTTCTAAAAGAATTTGATTCTTTTGTTTCATTTCAGCAAGCTCTTTTTCAATATGATTGTGTTTCTCGATCAATTTTCGGACCTTGAAATCAATACCTG
>CAYYUE010000112.1:0-7604 GCA_964474745.1 uncultured Bacteroidaceae bacterium
TATTTATTATTCGCTTTCGAATTTATATTCGTCAAAACAGGTAAACTATAAAAATATACACTTTCAATTGTACTGTTTGGATTAAAAATATTATAGGAAAAGTTTTGATTATACAACTTGTTTTTCTAAAGATGATACATAATAGTGTTGTCAAAGAATTGCCTTTTGAAAAAATAAAACAATGCTGTGGCAATTTTTGTTTTGATACAAACGTTTTTGATTTTTTATTTTATAGTTATGGTAAGGAAAATACAGGATTCAAATTGGGGTTATAGTATTATCAAAGCAGTTGTGAAGTTTGCATTTAAAAACTATTATAGTTCTATTACTATAAAAGGAAAAGAAAATATACCTTATGGTGGGCGTTATATTATAGCTCCGAATCATCAGAATGCATTCTTGGATGCATTGGCAGTCCTTTATTTTCAACAAGGACAAATCGTATTCCTTTCTAGAGCTGATGTCTTCCGAAGAGGGTGGATATTTCGATTGTTATCATTCCTAAAGATAATGCCTGTATATCGGGGAATTGATGGAGTACAAAATTTAGAAAAAAATCAAGAAATATTTCAAAAATCAGTAGATGCCTTACTTGATGGGGTTCCTTTATGTTTGATGGCAGAAGGGACTCATAATAATAAACATCAATTATTACCTTTTCAAAAAGGTATGTTTCGGATCGCATTCGCAGCTCAAAAACAATTAAATAAAGAACCCGTATTTATTTTGCCTGTTGGGATTGATTATGATGATTATGTAAATCCTGGGCATGCATTGATAATAAATATAGGGAAGCCTATATCGGTACTTGCTTATATGGAACAATACAAAGAGAATGAAGCAATAGCCATAAATCAACTTAAAGAAGAAACCTTTGGGTGTGTAAGCTCTGTGATGCACAATATTAGAACTTCTCTTTATTATGAAAGTTTTTATGAAATGAGTCGATTTTGCAGTGTTGTTATATGCAAAAAGGAAAAGCTGTCGTGTTCTGCGTGGAACCGATTTACGGCTCGAAAAGCGATTACAAAAATATTAGATTTATTAGAGCAGAAAAATGCTGAAGAAGCCAGATCATTAGTAGAAAGAACTTTAGGTTTTATGCATCGATGTGCAAAAATACATATTTCACCGGAATTGGTAGTGAATCGCCTTAGTGTAAGTGAATTATTGTTGAATACGGCGGCATTGACTTTGCTTTTTCTTTTTTTAGGATGGAAACTTGTTGTATATTTAATTATAGCATATCCTCTGTGGTATTTGCCTACTCCGTTTATTTTAAAGAAAATCATATCTGACTCTCAATTTGTAGGACCTGTAAATGCTGCTTTACAGCTGATATTTTCTATTTTTTATTTACCGACTCTATTGATTATAACAACTTGTTTGTGGGATTGGCAAGTTGGAATTTTGTTTTTTGTGGCAGGTATTGTAATGTGGAGTGTTGGTTGTTATATAATTAATTGGATAAAAAATGTGTTACAAAATTGGTATTATCAAGTGTTATTCATTTTTAAGAATAAAAATTTGCATGAAATCGAAGATATGGGATCCTCTATTGTGAAATTTTTTACAAAAGGAATTTAATGTGATACGGCAGCTGGTTGTTACATACAAAAAAAGTGTATTGTTTTTATTTCAATACACTTTTTTATTTTAGAAATTCTATTCAATGAATATCATTTTTTACTACGAATTTTACGAGCCAAGGTATTTGGTTCTAAGGACATCTTATCTGTTTCAAGCAATGAAGCAATTCCTTCTTCTGCTTGAATTTTATTTTCACAATCAGGACAGTGGCATTCTTCTTTGTAGCTAACAGGTTCTGTATAAGTTGTAATGACTCCTTCAAAATTTCTCAAAATTACTTTTTTAGGACTTTGTGAAATTATATAGGTAGGCATTACAGGGGTTTTTCCACCACCACCGGGTGCATCTACTACAAAAGTAGGTACTGCATATCCGGATGTATGTCCACGTAGATTTTCAATAATTTCGATACCTTTGGAAACGGGAGTGCGGAAATGTTCCAAACCCATTGATAGATCGCATTGATAAATGTAATAAGGGCGAACTCTGTTTTTAACTAACAAATGTACCAAGCGCTTCATTACATGTACACAATCATTAATGCCACGAAGCAATACGCTTTGATTTCCTAATGGAATACCGGCATTAGCCAAACGAGCTAAGGCTAAAGAGGCCTCCTGAGTCATTTCGTTAGGATGATTGAAATGCGTGTTAACCCATATTGGATGGTATTTTTTTAGCATAGTAACAAGGTCATCTGTAATCCGTTGAGGACAAACTACGGGAGTGCGAGAACCTAGGCGTATAATTTCTACATGAGGAATAGCTCTTAACCGTTGAATAATCGATTCCAGCATAGAATCGCTTACCATTAAAGCATCCCCACCCGAAAGTAATACATCACGAACGGTAGGTGTTTTTGCTATGTAATCTATAGCACGTTGAATTCGTTCTGAAGGCGATTCGCAATCATTTTGTCCTGCAAAACGGCGACGAGTACAGTGACGACAGTACATAGAACACATGTCTGTAATTAGAAATAAAACTCTATCTGGGTAGCGATGGGTAAGTCCTGGTACAGGAGAATCTTCATCTTCATGCAAAGGATCTTGTAAGTCTGCTGCGGCAATATGTGTTTCAGCTGCTGTAGGAATCGCTTGACGACGAATAGGATCATTAGGGTCGTTTGGATCAATTAAACTTAAATAGTATGGGGTTATAGCCATACGTAACGTTTTTAATGAAACTCGCACACCTTCTTGTTCTTCTTCCGTCAGTGCAATATATTGGTTAAGTTTTTCTAATGTTTCAATACGATTTTTTACTTGCCACTTCCAATCATTCCATTGTTCATCGGAAATATTTGGAAAGAGTTCTGCTCTTCTACTCACTTGCATAGTGTTTTTATTTTAATTATTATATTGTACATCAAAATGTTGTCATGAAATCTCGATAATATCTATGTTTGCAAATTTACATATAAATTTGCAAACATAGATATTTTTAATCATAAAAGAAGTTGAATCCGCTCTCGTGTACATAGCAACCAATAGAAAATCAAAATCTCGTCTATCTTTTATATGGAGCATTCCATGTTTTGGTAGATAATGTTTGCGGATAAGGTATAACTAATATTGTTTATTAATTACAATCGGGTTATGAATTTGGCTTTCGGAAAATATTTTCGAAAGGGATTCTATTTATAATAGAACGCCCGAGTGTTATTTCATCAGCATATTCCAAATTGTCTCCAATAGCAATGCCTCTAGCAATAGTGGAAATCTTAATCTCAAAAGATTGTAATTGCTTGTGCAAATAAAAGTTGGTCGTATCACCTTCCATAGTAGTGGGTAATGCTAAAATAACTTCGGTGATACATTCTTGATCAATCCGTTTCAACAGACTGGCTATATGTAAATCATGAATGCCGATACCGTCAATAGGAGAGATGATCCCACCCAATACATGATACAAACCGTTGAATTGCTGAGTGTTTTCTATTGCCATTACGTCTTGAATATTTTCTACGACACAAATAATTTGATTATCGCGTTTCGGGTGTGAGCATATTTGACATATATCGGTGTCAGAAACACAATGGCATTTTGTGCAATATTTAATGTCTGAGACAAGGGCGGATAAAGCAGAAATAAGATTATTCGTTTCAGATTTTGGTTGCTTAAGGAGGTGTAATGCGAAACGCAAAGCCGTTCGTTTTCCGATGCCCGGTAGTTTTGCAAATTCATTAACAACGTGTTCCAGAATAGAAGAAGGTAGTGTATCCATTTTCTTTTTTTCTTGCAAAAATACGCTTTTTCAAAGATCTTATTAAAGAATGGATATAAAATTATATAAATGCTATAGGACGAAAGGTAATCTAATCAGAATATTGTATTACTTGGTATGCTGGATATCCGTTATTATTTATAGGTTGGTAATATGTCCCATTGTAATGATAATATGTTTGTTCATTATCTTGTATAACTTCAACTCCGGAAGGCAGGTGCAGTATTACAGATCCAATAGGAGGAGATACTACTATGTATTGTTTATTCTGCTGCTGGTAAAAGGTTCCGTTGTAGTAATAATACGTTATTCCATCCAAAATTGTAATATTTGCATTTTCAGGTATTTGTGGGACTGCATAACCTATGGGAGGAGATATTACTATATATCCATTGTTTTTTTGTTGATAAAAGTTTCCGCTACTATAATAAATAGGTTGAGGTGCAGGAGTAGCGATGTTTGTGGCAATTGCTGTAATAAGGGCTGCAGATGCTAATGTTCCTACAAATGCACCGATCGGGCTCCAACTACTCCCCCAATGATATGGGGTATAAGGGTGGTACCAGTAGTTTCGTCGAAATGCAGGTCGATGATAAATAGGATAAGGGCGATATGGGGGGCGGTGGGGTCTTCCGATATGTGTGGGACGATTTGGCCGCATATTTGGATGACGGATAGATGACGACCTATTAGGCGAGTACCGTACGGGAGAAGAGGGTCTGTTTGGAGAAGGTCGAGTGTTTCCTCGTTGCCCCAAAACATCTAGGTTGCAGTAGATTAAAATTATAGAAAAGGCACATATTATACTTACTTTTGGTTTCATTCGTTTTTTATATTGTTAGAGTTCTTTTTAATTATGGACAACTTGATACCAGAGTGTCCCGTGCCAATTCGCAGGACGATAGTATGTCTTCCCAAATCGATATAATACCATTCCATTTGCGTCGTTCATCATGATACAATTTGGAGGTAGTTCCATAACAGAGATTCCTAAAGGAGGTTTTATCGTTGTATAAGTATTATTTGGATTTTCTATAAAAAAAGTACCGGCATAATAATTATATTTTTTTCCTCTATATTGTATTGTTTCCGCATCGTATGGAATATTTGGGATGGTATATCCTAATGGTGCCGGAACAACAATATACCCCCCTTCGAATGCAACATAAAATAAACCGAAATTGTAATAATATTGTATATTGTAGCTACTGTCTGTAGGAGGTTTGAGAGGTATAATATCATTAATTGGACCAGGTCCTAAATAAGTCCCGGGTGTTGTCTTTCGGTAAATAGTTTGATATTGATTGCGATGCCATTTTAAACTATGAGGTTCTGCATTATAGGTTATATAATACCCTCCTTGTCCTTCGCACCAAGGTTCACACTGTGAAAATCCTTCAAGGTTATATGAAAAAAATATGAATAACATGGTTAGTCTGATAGACCATTTTAGAGTTGGATTCTTCATATGTTGTTTTGCATTCAATAGATGGTATATAAATTTATTTTAGAAATTACTATTATACTTGCATATAGAATGTTTCATATGCTTTTATTACTTTGTGTAGTATAACAAATACGATTAATTTTGGTTTCAAAAGTTTTGAAATGAATAAAAACTACTTCTGAGAACGATTTTTAACGACTAAATCTTCTTTTTATAAATATGTTGTTTTACAGGTGTTTATATTTGAATATTTTTTTTATTAGAGTTGAGAAAAATAAAATACTTACTCTTTCGTTTTAAATAGCGTATTTTGTATCTTAATGAAAAGAAAGAAAAAGCATAAATATAGATTTGATACGCATACGTTGACGTATGAAAAAGTGAGAATAGGCTTTAAGGATCGAATGAAAGAGGTTTCATTCGGTGTTGCTTTCGGTTTGGTATTGGCTGTCGTTTTTACGTTAGTGGGATACAAGATGATTGATTCTCCCAAAGAAAAGGCATTAAAAAGAGAACTAACTCAATATAAACGCCAGGTAACAGCATTGAATAAACGGACAACCCAAATAGCAGAGGTACTTGAGGATATTGAAAATCGTGATGATAATATTTACAGAACCATATTTGAGGTGGAGCCTGTTTCAAAAAATATACGCAATTCGGGAATTGGAGGCGTAGAACGATATAATGAACTAGAGGGATATAATAATTCTCATGAAATTATCAATTTGACACAAAAAATTGATGATTTGTCGAAACGTTTATACATACAATCCAAATCTTTTGATGAAGTTTATAGTATGGCAAAAAATAAGGTGGAACGAATGGCTTCAATGCCGGCAATAATGCCTGTCCCTAAAAATAATAGTCGTATTATATCTGGGTTTGGTTTGCGATTTCATCCTATTCTTCATTATCGTCGTATGCATACGGGTATTGATATAGTGGCTAAAAAAGGAACCCCTATTTATGCTACAGGTGATGGAGTGGTAGAAGTTGCAGGTCGTGGAAATAGCAATTACTCCGGGTATGGAGTTGTTTGTGTAATTAATCATGGCTATGGTTTTAAGACTCTCTATGGCCATATGAATGATGTTAAGGTTAAACCCGGTCAAAAAATAAAACGAGGAGAACGTGTTGGAGAAGTTGGCTCAACGGGTCTCTCTCAGGCTCCTCACTTACATTATGAAGTAATCCAAAATGGAAAGAAAGTAAATCCTGTTTATTATTTCTTTAATGACTTAACTCCTCAGGAATATGAACAAGTGATTGAAACTGCAAATCAAGAAAATCAATGTTTATCATAAAATAGAGAATAAATATTTAATGATTGATTCTCTATGATATAGATCATCGGATATTAACAACTGGTTGTTATAAAGTATACTGATGGAGATTTTGGTATGTTTTGAAAAAATGCTACTTTTGTAGGGAGAAACACATCAAAAGGTTCTGTGTGTTTTTCTATACAGAGTATTATTATATAGAACCTTAACTGTTAAAGTAAAAACAATGAAAAAAGTATTAGTTATTTTAATTGCTGCGTTAGCTTTTAGTACAGTTTCCGTAGCGCAAAATGCGATTGGTCTTCGCTTTGGAGGTGGAGCTTCATTTGGAGCAGAAGTTTCATTCCAACATTCACTAGGTTCCAGTAATAGATTGGAAGCTGATTTGGGGCTTGATTTTGGTGAACATTATTCTCATATTTCAATAGCTGGTATTTATCAGTGGAAATGGAATATTGTAAATGGTTTAAATTGGTATGTAGGACCAGGTGCAATTTTAGGCATTTATATGAGCGATTATGATGATTACAGCGGCTTTGGATTAGGTATAGGCGGACAAATTGGATTGGAATATGATTTTAATTCGATGAATGTTCCTTTATTACTTAGTTTGGATGCTCGTCCTATGTTTCGTATCGTAAAACCTGATCATTATGGTGGTTTTGGTTGGGGGATATGCCTAGGCTTGCGTTATACTTTTTAACACGAATATAGAAATAAAATAGAAGCACTTGTTCATAAGAATAGGTGCTTTTTTTATATATTCAAAATGTATTATCGAACCATGATATTAAATAATTCAAATATTCCAATGCCTAAATAATTGGCAATAGCATATCCTAATAAACCAATGCTAATTCCTGTAAGAACTACGTCTTTGTTATTTAGGGTAGCTGCTACTAGAGGAACAAAAGGAGGGGAATTGATTAAAGCGATAGATGTTATCAAAACAGTATCTCCATCAATTTTAAAGATTTTGGCTAATAGAATTTGGATACATAATGAACCGAAAATAGTAAAAACGATATAGTATAAAATAAATAAATTATTTACCC
>CAYYUE010000113.1:0-7514 GCA_964474745.1 uncultured Bacteroidaceae bacterium
AGAAAAAAATCTATATTTGCATTCATAATATCGATAAAAAAATATCGAATCAAAAACAGCAATCTATGAATATACTGAACAATACATAAAAAAATAACATTCGATTCAAAGTCATCATAATAGAATTCAACATTAGTTTGTTTTCATAATTGAATTCCAATTTTATAATTCAACGACTGTATCGAATAATGGCAAATAATTTATATTTTTGTATGAAAATATTTATATAGAAGATTTTCAATTATCCGTTTTCTATATGTGTATATCAATATATTAAAGCATATGACAATGTACAAGATATGTAATAAAAAGGAATTGGCACAAGATACCTTTCTGTTCGAGGTTTATGCTCCTCGTATTGCCCATTCGGCATTACCCGGACAATTCCTAATTGTGAAAATGGGAGAAAACTCGGAACGTATTCCATTGACAATTAGTGATTATAATTTAGAAAAAGGTACCGTTACAATTGTATTCAAAGCGATCGGTAAATCAACACGTAAAATGGCTTCATATTCTGTGGGAGAATTCTTTCAAGATGTCGTGGGACCTTTAGGGCAGCCTTCTGAATTCGTTCGCTTATCTGATGAAGAACGTAGTAAAAAAAGATATGTATTTATAGGGGGAGGTGTTGGCATTGCTCCTATATACCCTCAAGTGAAATGGTTATATAATCATGGCATTATGGTTGACTGTATTATAGGAGCCCGTACTCATTCACTTTTGGTATTTGAAAATGAATTGCGAAATGTTTGTAATTTGTATGTTACTACGGATGACGGTTCATCAGAATACAAAGGAGTTGTTACAGAAGTACTTCAAAAACTCATTGAAAGTGGAAAGCAATATACCGAAATTGTCGCTATTGGCCCCCTGATCATGATGAAATTTGTTGCGGAAGCAGCTAAACAATTTGGAATCAAATGCACTGTAAGCCTCAACTCATTAATGGTAGACGGAACGGGAATGTGCGGAGCTTGTCGTGTAACCATTGGGGGGGAAACAAAATTTACTTGCGTAGACGGTCCCGAATTCGATGGTGCTTTGGTAGATTTTAATCAAGCCATGAAGCGTCAAGCCATGTACAATACGGTAGAAGGGAAAAAACAACTTGATAACGAAGAAATTTCGGAAGAACATATTTGCCATATAGGAGGTATTTGCGAAGAGCTCCGAGATAAAAAACACCGAGTTCCTATTCGAGAACAAGATCCAAAAGTTCGAGCACACAATTTCGAGGAAGTTTGTTTAGGGTATAATGCAGAAGAAGCTATTTTAGAAGCACAACGCTGTTTACAATGCAAAAATCCACAATGTGTGAAAGGGTGTCCCGTAACCATACAAATTCCAGAATTTATCAAATATGTTGCTGAAGGCAATTTCATTGAAGCGGCAAAAGTAATTGATCAGGATTCGGCGTTGCCTGCGGTATGCGGACGTGTATGCCCGCAAGAAATACAATGTGAGGGGCAGTGTATTTTAGGAAAAAAATCCGAACCTATTGCGATCGGTAAATTGGAACGTTTTGTCGGAGATTGGTCTCGAGAAAACAATATTGAGTTTGATAAGCCCGCCGCTAAAAACGGGCATAAAATCGCTGTTGTGGGAAGCGGCCCCTGCGGGATAACCTGTGCAAAAGAATTATTGATGAGAGGTTATGACGTCTCTGTCTTTGAAGCTTTACATGAATACGGAGGCGTTTTGGTTTATGGAATCCCTGCATTCCGTTTACCTAAAGAAACTGTGGTTCATCATGAAATAGATAATATCCGTAAGTTGGGTGCACATTTTGAAAAAGATGTAATTATCGGTAGAACTGTTTCCATCGATTCTTTATTAGATGAAGAAGGTTTCGAGGCTATTTTTATAGGATCCGGAGCCGGATTACCTAATTTTATGAATATTCCTGGAGAAAATCTTTGCGGCGTGGTTTCTGCTAATGAATTTCTGACACGAAACAATCTCCTTTTTGCTTATAAGAAAGAATATGATACTCCTAATTTTGTGGGGAAAAATGTAGCTGTAGTAGGCGGAGGAAATGTAGCTATGGATGCAGCACGCACAGCTTTACGATTAGGAGCTCACGTATATGTAGTATACCGTCGATCTGAGGACGAGCTTCCTGCACGTGCGGAAGAAGTACATCATGCAAAAGAAGAAGGCATTGAATTCCGACTTCTTTGCAATCCTATAGAAATACTTGGGGATGAACAAGGTTGGGTAAAAGGAATGAAGTGTATCCGAATGGAGTTAGGAGAGCCCGACATATCAGGGCGTAGAAAACCTGTCGAAATACCGAATTCCGAATTTGTATTGGATGTAGATATGGTAATTATGTCCATTGGGACATCTCCCAATCCTCTAATATCAAGCACTACCCCTGGATTGGAAACGAACAAGAAAAATTGTATCGTTGCTGATGAAAATACAGGAAAAACTTCACGTGAAGGTATATTTGCAGGTGGCGACGCGGTAAGTGGGGCCGCAACAGTAATTCTAGCTATGGGGGCAGGAAAAAAAGCTGCAAAAGCTATTGACGAATATATACGAAGCAAAGACTTATAAAATAATCATACAAATATGGCCTGTAATGACAGATGCGCATTTGTCATTACAGGCCATATTTCTGCTAAGTGCAGGTTAATAGCAACGTATTCCATATAAAAAACTTCATATCCATATTTGACATTAACTTATATTAAAAAGATTGCGATGTCAAAAAAAAAATGTACTTTTGCACCTCAAATTATTAATGTCCCGTTGTGTAATGGTAGCACTCCAGATTCTGGCTCTGTCAGTGAGGGTTCGAATCCTTCCGGGACAACACATATCAGTATATTGAACTCTGTAATTCATTTTTTTGATAAAACTATCCACTTCTTTATATCCAGAAAAATATGGAATTAGGATTACGTTAAAAGAATCCTTCTGAGATATCTTTTTTAAAAAAACATGTAAATTTGCATTTGAAAAAAATAATACTACTTTGGCAGCAAAAAATATAGATAAGGAAACTCCTTTAATGAAGCAATACTACGCTCTTAAGCAAAAACATCCTGATGCGATGCTTTTGTTTCGCGTAGGCGATTTTTATGAAACATTCGGTGAAGATGCTATTCGTTCATCTTCTATATTAGGTATCACACTTACCCATAGAGCCGGGACCGAACTGGCTGGTTTTCCTTATCATTCGGTAGACTCGTATTTACCCAAATTAGTAAAAGCAGGGCAACGTGTTGCGATCTGTGAACAATTAGAAGATCCAAAAACAGTTAAAGGGCTAGTAAAACGTGGAATTACCGAATTGATAACACCCGGTGTTTCCTATAACGACAAAGTACTTGAAGTAAAAGAAAACAATTTTCTTTGTGGTTTACATTTAGATGATAAAATTAGCGGGATTGCATTTTTAGATGTGTCTACAGGTGAATTTTATGTAGCGCAAGGAGATTCTCAATATATTGAAAAATTACTGCAAAGTTTTAAACCTACTGAAATTATTCTGCAAAAAAAGAAATTACGTTCTTTTCAAGAAGGCGTTACGGAAAAGTATTACATACAAACATTCGATGATTGGGTTTTTACATCTGATTTTGCGCATGAATTACTTCTTAAGCAATTTGGGACCAATTCATTAAAAGGATTTGGAGTGGAGTCTCTTAAAGCCGGTATTATTGCTGCCGGAGCTGCTTTGCATTACCTTTCCGATACACAACATGATCGTACGCAACATATCTGTAAAATGATGCGTATTGAAGAAGATACATATGTTTGGTTGGATAAATTCACTACTCGCAATTTAGAACTGATTCATTCTTCGAATGAAAATGCCAAAACATTATTGGATGTTTTGGATAAGACAACCACTCCTATGGGAGCTCGTCAATTGAAGCGGTGGATTATGCTTCCGTTAAAAGAAATTTTCCAAATTGAAAATCGTTTACATATTGTTGATTTCATTATTCGAAATCGTGATTTTTCTGACAAATTACGAGAACAAATACGTGCAATCGGTGATTTGGAACGGTTAATATCAAAAGTCGCTGTTGGAAAAATCAATCCTCGAGAAGTACTTCATTTGAAACGATCATTGAAAGCGGTAGAAGAAATAAAAACATTATGTAGTCACGCTAAAAACGAGTCGCTTCAAAAAATCGGAGAGCAGTTGAATCCCTGTCAAATGATTTACGAAAAGATAGGTCGCGAAATTAATGAAGACCCTCCTATTTCAGTAACTAAAGGAAATGTCATTGCTTCCGGGGTAAATACGGAACTGGATGAATTGCGTTCATTATCACATTCGGGGAAAGATTATCTAACGGGAATTCAGCAACGCGAAAGTGAAGCAACAGGAATTCCTTCTTTAAAAATCGGATTCAACAATGTTTTCGGATATTATCTTGAAGTTACGCATACCCATAAAAACAAGGTGCCTGATACATGGACTCGAAAACAAACTCTCACTAATGCAGAACGTTATATAACCGAAGAACTAAAAGAATACGAAGAAAAGATACTGGGTGCAGAAGAACATATTTCGGCACTTGAAACACAACTATATGAGCAATTATTAATGGTCTTGACCGAATATGTACAGCCTATTCAATACAATGCTCAATTAATTGCTCGATTAGACTGTTTACAGAGCTTTGCCACCGTATCGTTGAATAATAATTATTGCCGGCCTCAATTGAGCGAAAGCTCCGTAATCAACATTAAAGAAGGGCGGCATCCGGTAATCGAAGCACAGCTTCCGGCGGGAGAAACCTACATTACCAATGATGTTTTTTTAGATAATGAAACTCAACAAATTATTATTATTACAGGGCCCAACATGTCGGGAAAATCCGCATTATTACGACAAACAGCATTAATTGTTTTGATGTCGCAAATAGGGTGCTATGTGCCCGCAAAATCAGCTGAAATAGGAATCGTAGATAAAATATTTACCCGCGTGGGTGCTTCCGACAACATTTCTTCCGGGGAATCCACATTTATGGTAGAAATGAACGAAACTTCAAACATATTAAACAATATCTCGAACCGTAGTTTAATACTCCTCGACGAGATCGGCCGAGGGACAAGTACATACGACGGTATTTCCATAGCATGGGCTATTACGGAATACTTACACGATCACAAATCATCTCACCCCAAGGTAATGTTTGCTACGCACTATCATGAACTTATCGATATGCAAGCACAATATGCCCGTATCAAGAATTACCATATCTCCGTAAAAGAGGTGGATAATAAGATATTATTCCTTCGCAAATTAACACCCGGGGGCAGTGAGCACAGTTTCGGTATTCATGTGGCACGAATGGCAGGAATGCCTCCTTCGGTTTTAAAACGTGCCCGAATTTTATTAGAAGTTTTAGAATCGAAAGGAGAAAAAAATATACCTGAAACAGGGAAAAACAAGAAAAAACAAGAAAAGTCGAACGCAAATACATTGGACTCGGGCTATCAACTTAGTTTTATTCAGCTTGACGATCCCACATTACTAGAAATACGTGATAGAATATTAGATATTGATATCGATACACTTACTCCGTTAGAGGCGTTGTTAAAACTAAATGAGATTAAAAAAATTGTCAAGAAAAAATAAAAAAAATTTGGTAGGTTTTAAAAATAGTTGTACTTTTGCAGCCACAAGTAAAACGCGGAAATAGCTCAGTTGGTAGAGCACGACCTTGCCAAGGTCGGGGTCGCGAGTTCGAGTCTCGTTTTCCGCTCTACAGCCCGGAATAGTTCGGGTTTTTTTGACACAAAACACAACAGCTAGTGTTTGTACCGTCTGCTCTGGTGGTGGAATTGGTAGACACGCAGGACTTAAAATCCTGTGACCATTGCGGTCGTGCGGGTTCAAGTCCCGCCCGGAGTACAAAATCCCTTGAAACAAACATTTCAAGGGATTTTTTCTTTATTTATAAAGAACATAAACCTCTAGCAGTTTATCTATTTCTGCTTTTCTAATTCTCTATGGAGAAAACGTCAGATTCCAAACGTAGAGTTTTCCTTGACAATAAAAAAATTAAGATTATAAATGAATGAATTCATCCGTTGATTTTCATTTTTTCTATGTTCTTAGTACGCATTAAATAAAAACAAAAGAGGCCGTTTGAAACGGCCTCTACTCGTATCTATTTAAAAGATCCAAATCAACTATTACAACGAACCCACGCTTCCAACTCTTCTTTTTGCAACGCAGGAATATCCAATTTATTCTTTTTGCGCAATCCGTTTAAATCGTTGTAAAGTTTATTGACATTGGCTTCCTTCAATTGTGCAACAGTATTAATCCCCAATTTACGCAACAAGGGTATCCAAGCATCGGAAATTCCCAGTGTTTTGAATTCTTCATCGGAGCTTATGTTCACTTTCCGTTCGGGGCGCATTTGCGGGAACAACAATACATCCTGAATAGATTGTTCTCCTGTCATAAACATCGTTAATCGATCTATTCCCATACCCATTCCGGAAGTCGGTGGCATTCCATATTCCAATGCACGTACAAAATCCATATCAATAAACATGGCTTCATCATCGCCTTTTTCACTCAATCGCAATTGTTCTTGGAAACGTTCCAATTGATCGATAGGATCGTTCAATTCGCTATATGCATTTGCCAATTCTTTGCCATTTACAAACAATTCAAACCGTTCGGTAAGTTCGGGATTGGATCGATGGCGCTTGCATAAGGGAGACATTTCTATAGGATAATCGATAATAAAAGTAGGTTGTATCAATTGGTGTTCACAAGTCTCTCCAAAAATGGCATCGATAAGTTTTCCTTTGCCCATGGTATGATCGATTTCGATATTTAGTTTTTTACACGTTTCGCGTAATTGTTCTTCGTCCATACCCGAAATATCGACTCCTGTAGCTTCTTGGATGGCCTGCAACATAGGCAACCGGCGATAAGGCGGTTTAAAATCCACTTCACGATCTCCGATTTTTACGGTAGTTTTTCCATGTAACGCGAATGCCACACGTTCAAGCATCTGTTCGGTAAAGTTCATCATCCAGTGATAATCTTTATATGCCACATAAATTTCCATAACAGTAAATTCGGGATTGTGAGTCCGATCCATCCCCTCGTTACGGAAATCTTTTGCAAATTCATATACTCCTGCAAACCCTCCTACGATCAATCGTTTTAAATATAATTCATTTGCAATACGCAAATACAAATCCATATCCAAACTATTGTGGTGGGTTATAAAGGGGCGTGCCGAAGCTCCTCCAGGAATAGGTTGTAAAATAGGCGTTTCTACTTCCAAATATTCTTTTTCGTTGAAGAAGTTACGCATCGTATTCACAATCAAGGAACGTTTTATAAAAGTATCGCGTACGGAAGGATTTACAACCAAATCTACATAGCGCATCCGATAACGTTGTTCCATATCCGTAAAAGCATCATACACAACGCCTTCTTTTTCCTTTACAATAGGCAGCGGGCGGAGCGATTTGCTTAACAATACAAATTCTTTGACATGGATACTGATTTC
>CAYYUE010000114.1:0-2708 GCA_964474745.1 uncultured Bacteroidaceae bacterium
GGAAGTAGTTAAATGTAAACGATAAGGAGTATGTTAATGGATAAGTTAGCAGTATGAATTTGTTCTATAAAGGTATCATCGTGTGAAATAACAAGTAGCGTGCCCTGATAGCTGTTGATTGCTTTTGTGAGAATTTCAACGTTTTGGATATCTAGATTGTTTGTGGGTTCATCTAAAAAGATCAGGTCGGGCGATTGGCTGCTGACGGTTAAACAGCATAACATCAAACGCATTTTTTCTCCGCCGCTCAAGGCTCTGCAAGGTTTTTCCCAATCGTCTTTGGAGAATAAAAAACGGTTTAGCCTGATTTTGATTTCGTGTTCTTGTAAACCGGAGTTATTCAATTGCAGGACTTGTTCGTATACTTTCAAACGGTTGTCGATCAAAGAATATTCTTGATCGATGTAAACCGATCGGTTCTCTGCCGTAAAGAGGGTTCCGATTTGTGGTCTTAATTTGCCTAAAAGAATCTGTATTAAGGTTGTTTTTCCGGAACCGTTTTCCCCTTTTATCGCGATGCGTTCTCCGCTTAGGATTTGAAAGTTCAGATTGTCATTCCATAAAAAATGGTCGTTTTTATAACAGAAATTGATCTGATTGGCAGTAAAGAGAATTTTTCCCTTGTGTACATTCGAATTGGTTAAACCGAATTTCATTTTATCGATATCGGAAAGGGAGGAGCGCAGGTTTTGCAACTCTTGGGAAATGCCTCCGATTTTCTCGGTGTGCATGCTTTTCGTTTTTGAAGTGCTGTTTTCGGCGCGGTTTCGAAGTGTATTCATCAAGATACGGGCGACGCCGGATTTTTCTTGTTTCTTTTTGCCTCGCGCATCCCGTTTTTGTTGCCGCTCCATTGTTTCACGTTCTTTTTCTTTGGCTTTTTTCAACGCTTTTTCTTTGTTTTGTATATCTTGCGCCAACGCATCGGTTTCGACTTGTTTTTGTTCGCAGAAGAAGTCGTAATTTCCTCCGTATGTGCGAATGCCGGACGGGGTTAATTCACAAACGGGATTCAACAAGTTGAGTAGCGTGCGGTCGTGACTTACAACGATTAAGGTACACGATGTGTTTTGTATAAAATCGTACAAAAGCAATCTTCCTGAACGATCCAAATGATTGCTGGGTTCGTCTAACAGAACCAAGCCGGGTTGGTGAATGGTAATGCCGGCCAAAAAGATTTTCGTCTTTTGTCCCCCGCTGACTGTCTTTAAGGGTTGGGATAAGTTTAAATCATTTACTTTCCAATGATTTAATGCTTCTGTACAACGGTTTTCTATGGTCCAATCGTCGTTAAGTTGATCGTAGTTTTCTTCGGAAACATCGCCGTTTAAAATGGCATGCAATGCTTTTAACTTCTTGTCGACACCCAGTGCTTCGGCAATTGTTAAAGAGTTGCATTGCCCGAATATTTGAGGAATATAGTACGGCTTTGTTTTTGTTTTCAGGGTTCCTTCAGAGGCTTGGAGCTCTCCCGCTATTATTTTTAATAAGGTGGATTTCCCTACACCGTTATTGCCGATTAAAGCGATTTTTTCGCTCGGGTTAATGGTAAAATGAATGTTGTTGAACAACACATCCTTATTCGGATGTATATAAGAAAGGTTTTGAATCGTAAGCATTTTTTCTTTCTTTACAAGGTTAATGAAATATACGACCCGCTTTTTGGGGTCAACTTTAAGTGCTTGAAAAGAAATTGTTTTTACATACTTGCTTACATGTTATTTTGATTTTGCAAAGATACGTTGTTTTTTGATACGTGTAACATTTTGTTTGTTTGCTGTTGGCTCTCCGTGTCTTTATGAGATACTTTTCTCTCACAGAGCCACTAAGGCACAGAGCATTTTTTAATTTATTATTATTTTCTCCGTGCTCTCCGTGTCTCCGTGAGGGATATTTTTTCACACAGAGCCACTAAGTCACAGAGATTTTTTTTATTATCATTTTTCTCCGTGTTCTCGGTGTCTCCGAGAGGGATACTTTTTCTCACAGAGCCACTAAGTCACAGAGATTTTGTTTATCATTTTTCTCCTTGTTCTCCTTGTTCTCCTTGTTCTCCTTGTTTCCGAGGGATACTTTCTCTCATAGAGCCACTAAGGCACAGAGTATTTTTTTTATTATCATTTTTCTCCGTGTTCTCCGTGTCTCCGTGAGGGATATTTTTTCTCACAGAGCCACTAAGGCACAGAGATTTTTTTTAATTTATTATTATTTCTCCGTGCTCTCCGTGTCTCCGTGAGGGATATTTTTTCTCATAGAGCCACTAAGTCACAGAGTATTTTTTATTATCATTTTTCTCCGTGCTCTCCGTGTTTCCGTGAGGGATACTTTTTCACACAGAGCCACTAAGTCACAGAGATTTTGTTTATTATTTTTCTCCGTGCTCTCCGTGCCTCCGTGAGGGATATTTTTTCTCACAGAGCCACTAAGTCACAGAGATTTTTTTTAATTTATTATTATTTCTCCGTGCTCTCCGTGTTTCCGAGGGATACTTTTTCTCACAGAGCCACTAAGTCACAGAGATTTTGTTTATCATTTTTCTCCGTGCTCTCCGTGCCTCCGTGAGGGATATTTTTTCTCACAGAGCCACTAAGTCACAGAGATTTTTTTTAATTTATTATTATTTCTCCGTGCTCTCCGTGTTTCCGAGGGATACTTTTTCTCACAGAGCCACTAAGTCACAGAGATTTTGTTTATCATTTTTCTCCGTG
>CAYYUE010000114.1:2808-7445 GCA_964474745.1 uncultured Bacteroidaceae bacterium
TTTTGTTTATCATTTTTCTCCGTGCTCTCCGTGCCTCCGTGAGGGATATTTTTTCACACAGAGTCACTAAGTCACAGAGATTTTGTTAATTTATTATTATTTCTCCGTGCTCTCCGTGCCTCCGTGAGGGATATTTTTTCTCACAGAGCCACTAAGTCACAGAGATTTTGTTTATCATTTTTCTCCGTGCTCTCCGTGTTTCCGAGGGATACTTTCTCTCACAGAGCCACTAAGGTACAGAGATTTTGTTAATTTATTATTATTTCTCTGTGCTCTCCGTGCCTCCGTGAGAGATGCTTTTCTCTCACAGAGTCACCAAGTCACAGAGATTTTGTTTATCATTTTTCTCTGTGTTCTCCGTGCCTCCGTGAGGGATATTTTTTCACACAAAGGCATTGTACGGTTGCTGATTAGGTGTAATTGCATTTTTTAGTGTTTTTTATGTCAATGATTTTTACGACTCTGCACGGATTTCCAAATGCCAATACATTCGATGGAATAGATTGGGTAACCACACTTCCGGCACCGATAGTGGTGTTTTCGCCAATGGTTACTCCGGGCAGGATAATAGAGCCGCCGCCAATCCAGGTATTATCGCCTATGGTTACGGGTGCGGTGATGCATTTGCAAAACGGAAATTCGTCCGTTATTCCCTGTGGTAATCTGTCTTGGGCTTTTATCGGGTGGGTTACGGCATAGATTTGCACAGCCGGTGCAATCAATACGTTGTTTCCGACGGTGATTTTGTTGCAATCTAAAAATACACAGTTTGCATTGATTTCGGTATTTTCGCCAATGTAAATATTTTCACCGTAATCGCAAAAAAACGGTGCCGCAATCCAGACATTTTTCCCTCTCCCGCCTAAGAGTTTTTCCAAAATCGCCTCCAGGCTATTTTTATCTAAGGTCGAGGCGGTATTGTATTGTTGCAAAAGTTGTTTTGCCAAGTGCCAACGTGTAATGAGTGCTTCATCGCCGGGATTGTACACTTCTCCGGCAAGCATTTTTTGTTTTTCGGTTTTCATCGCTTTTCTAATTTCATATTTTCTAAAACTTTAGTTATCATCTTGCGCCGTTATTTAGGTTTTGCTTCATGTTACAAAATTACACATAATAATCGGTATGTTCGGTTTTAGGATAAAATTAAGCTACTGAGTATATTTTTTTTAGTTTTTCAGCTAAAAAATCCTTGTATATCATAAAAAAAATGTATTTTTGCAAAATAAAATAAATCAAAATATTAATAATAAACATTTTTCACAGTACTTAGCATCAAATACGCGAATCAAAAATCTTAATTTGGAAGTGATATTCTATATCAAATGGAACAACAAAATTTATAAAAAAATTACCCAAACATATAAAGATTGCAATATTATAAATACTTTGGTTTTGAGAAAGTTTTGATAGAAAATATAAAAATATTAACAAGTAAAAATAGATAAAATTATGCCACAAAATTCAAATCAAGAAAATAGGAGCAATATATTGCAAACTATTACCACGCCAATAAAATTGGCGGGATTATTTTTTCTCGTTACAGAAGCTTTAATGATTACATTAGCATTCAAGTTAGAACCTAAGCACGCTTTTATTGCCTATCTCGCAATGGTAGTTATTTTGATAATTACAGTTGTTGGGATATTGCTGGTCGTGCGTCAGAAGGAAAAACAAGCAGAACCTTATATCATTCCTTATCCCGGAAATCAACAAGATCCGCGTGCAAATTATCAATACGATATGTTTTTAGCTGCTCCCATGGCTGCATTAGACGGTAAGGACTTTGTTACAGTTAATTCGATGATAAAAAACATCAAAAAAATAATTGAAGAAAAATATCGCTATAAAGTTTTTTACGCAGGAAGTGAAATGGAAACTGCCGAAGATTTTCAAAAAGTTGATTTATCGTTAGAAATTGACATCCAAGCATTAATCCAAAGCAAAAGATTTATGATGATATATCCTGAAAAAATAGTTTCGAGCGTACTTGCCGAAGCAGGTATGGCATTGGCTTTGGGCAAACCCTCTTATTACTTTGGAAAAATTAACAATTTGCCATTTTTACTTAAAGAAGCACATGAAAATGAAAGGTATAAACATGTTAAATTGTATGAAATGAATACAATAGAAGAGGTTACAAACTTTCTTGAAAAAGATAGAAATAATATCTTTAATTTATGAAATTAAATTTTAAATATTTAGAAAAAATCCTATTATTTCCGATAGAAGAAATAGACACAGACAGCGTGCGCCTCAATGTCAGTATCAACACCGACGACCAAGGCGTATTCTACACTTCATTAATAAAAGAATACACCCTTTTGGTGGCTGCTTTGCAACAGCAATACCACCCCGATGGTATCACCCGCAAATACTCCAACGATAAAATACTCACTTGGATAGAAAAATTGATTGGCAACGGCAAAGCACAATGTTTTAGGAGGTGAGAGGGAAGTTGATTTATATCTTTTTGAATTTGATTGTATTATAGAAAAGTATTGTAAATTTGCAGGGTTAAAGTAGATGATAAATGAAAATAGTAACAAGAAAATAAAATGCAGATAGACCCATTGGCTCAAACATTTGGATTGCCCATTTGCTTATTGATTCCTATTGCCGCTAAAAATAAGAATGCAATAGAAAAATATATAGGCTCAATTAAAACGGCTATTGGAAATGATGAAGCATTTGTGGTTAATTTTGAACCTTTGGAGCTACCTAATGAACTACCCATATGGAAACACAATAGGGGGCATCTTTTAAACTCATCCACGCAAATATGGGTAGATGTGGATTTTCAAAATTATCGAAACGTGTATCTACAATACTATAGCGAAATTAGTAAATATTATGTTATTGATCACGTTACTAACAGAAGATTTGCTAAAAAATGCGGGTTTAGATATATCCGACTTTTGCATGTTGATAGAGAGGTTAATTCCAGTTCTGGTAGAGGTGCAGAATCATTAGCGATGAAAAATATTGATTATGTTTTAGAAAACAATTCAATAATTAATGATAATGCAATAGAGTATGCAGACCCTGCTGATTTAGCCAAAATGTTAAACATTAAAGTGGGTGGTTTTGGATTAGATGGTGTTAGAATCTGCCATGATTTATTTTTTTGATTTGACGATAATTATGAATGATACAAACTTACACAAAGAAATAGATTTGATACAAAACTGTATCAATCGCATGGCAAATAATTCCTTTTTATTGAAAGGGTGGGCAATATCCATAGTGGCAATTGTATTAACATTGTCCGAAGATCGCACAAATTCGTTATTTTTATTTTGTGCCGTATTTTTGCCGCTCTTGTGTTTCTGGTATTTAGATACATTTTTTTTGCACACCGAGACAATGTATCGAAAAATGTATGAATGGGTGCTTGCTGAACGTAAAAAAGACAATCTTGATTCTCAATACGATTTAAACCCGCATCGTTTCAAAGGCGATGTAAAATTATTTTGTAAAATCATGTTTTCCAAAACATTAAGAATTTTTTACGGAGTACCGTTGTTAATTGTAGTTTTCATGATTTTATATCAGTTCAAAGAACCAATGTGCAAGTGGTTATGTGGATGTTAAATTTAAAATTATAGAATTATGTACAAGGGATTTAAACTAACGGATATTGAATTGAATGATTTTGAAGATTGTTATGATTCAGGGTTAAAAATATTGAATAATGATAAATTGTATAATGAAACTAATACTATATAGATAAAATAAATTGTATCACATGAAAAATCAAGAATTTCCTTTTTTGCCCACTTTTTTAAGTTTAAAAAAAGGGTGTAATGAAAACAGCTCTAAGTGTAATGCCGAGGGGTTATTTTACCCCGACTATATACGGGGATTTCTTGTGGATCTTTCTCTTGACAAAAATATAATGACCTCTCTATCTTTCTTTCAAATTGTTTCAAATGCTTTTGAGCCAATTGAACTATCATCAAATACATCTGAAAAATATATAGGAAGGCGTATTGCACAAATTATTGGCGATAAAAAAATCATACGTATTGATAGTGAAGTAGGCAATCCGGAAGCTAACACGTGCAAACGATATAGAGAGTACTGTAAAGGCAAAGATTATGGTAAAGATTTTTGCTACACTCAAGATAGCAGAATTGGGATATTTGCAGCACCTGATTTGCAAGAACTAATACCAACCTCTAAAAAATATAAAGATAAACTCTTGCAAATTATTAGTGGATTTAACAAAGACGAAAAAGAAGATGGTACAAAACTTAAATTAGAAAGTTTAAACAAAAAATTTTACCTTCACTATACTTGTCCCGTGTCGTGTTTTGAAGAGATATTGATTCCCGTTTTCGCAAAAAATAGATTTGTTGGAGGTTTAATGTTTAGCGAAAAAAATCATTCTGACTATGATATAAAAAAATCGTTTTGTAGAGAAATCTGCAAGTGCTCTAAAGAAAAACATGACGAAATTAAAAAATATTGCCCAGAAAATAAAACTTTTGACAAAAAAACTTTTGACAAAAAATTAGATACTATTTTTAAACGGATTGAATTGTTTGAAAAGAGAATTGAAGACAAAATCAATCAAAGAAGTCTGCTGTATATCAATACAAAATTGAAAGAAATAAAAGAAGATTTTTTTATATCAT
>CAYYUE010000115.1:0-7415 GCA_964474745.1 uncultured Bacteroidaceae bacterium
GAATGAGAGCATACATGAAAACGCTATTAAAGCATGCATATTCAAATTTTACTGATGCGCTTTTTAATATTTGAAATATGAAAATGACTGTTTTATTTCAATATGTCATGTAAAATGTAATGTGATTGAAAATCGGAAAAATAGCCTATATGTATTTTATAATATTCTAATAATGCTCGTAAAAGCTGATTTCTGGATTCAAGTGAAGTTATAGGGTATCCATTTTGATTGCATACTAAATATTGCCATAATAAAAAACTTATATCCGAATGGAGTAGTGCGTCGGTATTTGCAAATATCGAATTAGGCTGAAAACGACCCTCTTGGAGATTGAAGAATGTATTTTCATGATCATAGTTATTTAAAGGCTGTATACCCATAAATTCCGATGCTTTTAATAAAAATAGAATTGGAAAATCTGAAAGGCGAGATTTTTGTTCATCTAATATTTGTAAACAATCTGTAATATAATCGAAAAGAGCACAGTTACATTCTTCTTCACGAATAGTTTTATATAAAAATTCGTTCATGAAAAAAAGCAATGAGATTTTTACACTGTTAAAAGGAATATCTTTCCATAAGTATATTGGCTTTAATTCTTTTACATATTGAATTGTTTTTTTATTGTTGTTGTATACAACCATATCCAAACAAGAAAGAGGTTCTAGCAAGTTCGACCTATGGCGGCTTTTGGCACTTTTCCCCCGTTTAATGATGTATGAACGTAAACCCCATTCACGAGTAAAGACCTTAGCTATAATGCTCGATTCAGAATATAAAGTAGTTTGAAAAACAATACCTTGAGTAGTTGCTATCATAATTATTTCATGAAAAGGACTTTTCCGATGGAACGATTTTTCCCATTTTTATCGGATGCAAAAACATAATAGACTCCTGATGCGACTCGTGCCCCAGAGTGGTTTTTCCCGTACCAAACGGCTTGTCCTCCCAGCGCTTGAGTACTGTATATCACATGCCCAGAAGCGTTTGTAATATGCACTAGAGCGTCACGAGTAAAACCTTTAATAGCGATGGGGCCGGTATATTCAGGACGAACCGGATTCGGAAATACTTGAATGGTTTCTTCAGGAGTAGCATTTGCGTATGTAGCAGTACCTCTATAGCTAACCAATCCTTTATCAGTTCCAATAAAAACTTCGCCACTTTCTCCTTGTATACCGATACATGAGATTTTGTTGGAAATAAGAGGGCTATTAGCGGATGAAAAATGTAATAACTGCTCATCTCCGCTAGCGGAAATTAAGAAAATACCTCCTGATGCAGTACCAATCCATTTTCGATTGGCACCATCAACAGCAATAGACGTAATATTTTCGTAAGCCAACAAATATTCTACATTTCCATTTTCGCTATACAATATGTTATTGCACGAGATCGGAGACATTTCTCCATGGCCTCCGTTTGAAAAAGCTTCTGAAAAGTTATAAATGACTTTGATGCCTTTGTCAGTACCTATCCATATTTCGTTATTGTGATCTTGAACAATACAATTAATTTGCGAAGTTTCCAGTTTACTACCATTATTAGGATTGATATACGCTATTTTATCTACTCCATTATGGATATAGATCTTGTTTTCTCGACCAAAAAACCATTTGTACGAGTACATACTATCAATCATTAAACGATATATATCTGATTCTTTAATTACATTGTTTGTATAAAAACTCTTCCAGGACCCATCTGCTTTTCGCACACCTAATACATTTGGTTCAAGAGAATTACAATACCACAGGTTTTTGTTTTCATCAATAGCAACACAGCCTATTCGGACTGTTCCGCTGGAATGCCTAACGATAGCACCTTCAGAATTTTGTTCATTGTATAATTGTTGAACTGTATTATTGGAAATTTCCACAATTCCACTACTCCATGAAGAAGCATACAATTTGTCTTTGTCCTTTGGATCTACTACTACATCAGTGATATCCCATATTGTATCTTTTATATTTCCAGAAAGGTTTTTCCACTCATTGTTTTGAAAAATACCCATGCTGGCTGGAATGAATTTCTGGATGCCCCCGGGGCATGCATATATGCGATCTTGGTATGAAACAATTTTGAATATGTTGTCCGATGTCGGTCCCGAAGGCATTAAAGAATGAGCTTCTTTATTTTTATAATTTGGAAAATATATTATTCCCGCCCAATTGTTTCCAATAAATAATGCATTATTTTCTATTTCAGCGTCATAAGCATATATATTGTTAAGCCAATAATCGCCTGAAATAATGCTATCTGTAAGCTGATAATTCGAATTATAAATACGGACGGAATTGCAATCGGAAATCAGAAGCTTACCACTCGAAACTTTTATAGAATTAATGTATCCGGAGCGCCATTTTATAAAAGACTTATCATCTATTTGCCGATAGATGTGAATCGTATTATTAGCATTATTTTCAGTTATGATAAGTTGATTGTTTAAAACTTCTAATGCTGTAATATGCTTCCCTTCAATAGAAGGATCCGTAACGATGCTCCAGTTTGTGGAAATATTTAAGAACTTATGATCCTTAGGAGCTTGTCGAAGACCTGATTTTGTCCCCGCAACAATCAAACTATCTGTAAATGCAACGTCAGTGATGGTGATATTATTCCCATTTTCACCTAAATAATACACATCTTGAATTTCCTTGCGTTGTAAATCTATTACCACAATACCGAATCCACATGCTAAATAAGCTTTCTTATCATGAAAACGAATATGATAGATACTTTTATCACCGGAGATATCTTTTCGCTTGATATCTGAAATATTGTAAGTATTGTCATGTACAACAAGGTCGATGTTTGAATTTGTATATGCAACAACTAAGGTTTTTGTCCTTTTGTCATATGCAGCCGTGCTGATTCCAATATCGGAAAGTTCACTTATCTTATTGACTCTATTGATAGTGTAATCCTCTTTATCATAATAAAAGAGCCCCTTTTTCGCAACTCCATACACCCGATTTTCTGCAGAAATAACTTGATATATATTTTGATACGAAAAGTGATCTCTCCATTTGCCGATACCAATATTTTCTTGCGCAAATGAGAAGGTTCCTAAAGTGAATAATATGATGGTCAATATAAGGCATTTTTTCATGACATGGAGCATTTTATCTATAAAATATTACTGCCATAATAACTAAAAAAGCGGAATTTTAGTATTTCAATCCTATATAATGGTATTGATTCTAAACATAATAATACCGATAGTTGCATAAAGCCATTCTTATGATTGTAGAGAGTATATATCTTTGTATTTTCGCCCATAGCCATCATAGTCTAGACCATAACCCACAACAAAGGCATCAGGAATGGATTTTCCAACATAATCTATTGGAAAATTTTTCTGAAATTTATCGGGTTTAAAAAACAGTGTGCATATTTTTATAGCTTTAGGATCGTAAGCATATAACTGATTTAGCAAATTTTCCATCGAAATACCGGTATCTACAATATCTTCAATGATTACAACCGTGCGGTTTTTTATATTTTCATGTAAACCAATTAGCTGTGTTGTATTTTGCGTAGAGGCTATTCCTGAATATGAAGATAACTTTATAAATGAAACCTCAGCGTCAAAATCTATTTCACGCAATAGATCTGACGCAAACATAAAACTACCGTTTAAAACAACTAAAAACAAAGGAGTTTCTGAATGCAAATCTTCGTTGATTTCATAGGCTATCCGACATATGATTTCTTTGATTTCGGTTTCCTGTAAATACAAATGAAAATCTTTATCTTTGACACGTATTGTCTTTTTCATATGTTGTTGAAAATTATTTTTTTACAGTATATTTATTATAAAATTGAAAGATATTTACACTATTAATTACCGATTATCGAATTTTGTTGAAAAAAGTTCCGTATAACCTCAAATTGTATTTCTAAATTGCAAAAATACGACTTTTTTAGGAAACCAAAACTTTTCGTATATTTGCACGATAGAATGTTTAAAAAAAGAGATTTTATAATTTACATATTGAGTAGCTTTCTTGGAATGGATTTATGAAAAAAGCACTAAGTATAGTTTTTAATATTGTTCTTCTTGGTAATATGTTTGCGGTAAGAGCTCAAATTCGAGATGCGAATTTGGAAAAATATAATTATTATAGAGAACAGCTAAAAGAGAAATTTATGTATTATACAGGCAACGCGGCTGTTCAAGGATCACATTTGCCGGCAGAAATTATTCGAGAGAATTCTGATCATACGACCACGGCATATTGGGCTGATGCTACATGGTGGCAAGGTCATTACATAGCCATGTTGGCGATTGAATATAAATTACTACAATTGCAAGGCGTTTCTACAGATGAAGCGTTAGATGAGTTACGATTAGCTATAGCTACTTTGTATCGTTTAGATGCTCATGCGGAGCATTTTTGGAAAGGAAAAGACACCATAAACGGATTTTTTTTACGAGATGATATCACATATGATATGGATTCTGTAATGCATGTGAATACAATTGCATCAGATTATGCTCGATTGTTGGAGGATACTACCACAACAGGGAATGCTCCTTCGCAAGATCAAATTTGGGCGTGTTATCTTGGTTTTAGTTTGGTTGTAAAACTAGTAGATGATGAAGAAATTCGTAATCAGGTACGGGATTTAACCCGAAAATTTGTTGGAATTATGCAACATACAACCGAGGAAGGAAAACAAAAATGGGAAATTGTGAACCCGGTAACAGGATCCGTGATACAAAAAAGTGGTGATATAAAATGGTTACGATATATACATGCGAAAGCTGCATCTCAAATAACTGGCGAAGATATGAATTTCGCAAATTCTGATAGTAAAGTATGGAAAACAGTTTGGAATACCATACAAAACAATTGTTTAATCAATAAAAAAGGTAATTTTGTGTGGTATGGCGTTTTTTGTTGTTCCCTTGTAGCAAATGAATGGGGTAGAGGAGCGGATAATAGTTATGATTGGCTTCAAAAACGATGTGCGCAAATTGTAAAAAAACGGCCTGATCTACAACAAACGCTAATATTTCCACACCTTCCTTTAATAGCGGTAATTCTTTATGGATATGATGGAAATAAAGCATTTCCGGCATCCGTATATGAAACATATTTCAATGCAGCCCCAGAAAAAGGAGCTTTTCGAATCAATAAAAGTGATGGGGAACGCGTATCTGATGCACCATGGCATTCATTATCATTATTTTGTCCGTGGCATACAAAAAGTGTTGGTTATTTTAATATGCTAGACTATATGTTGTTGTATAATGCATATAGACTTGTTTATAAATCTAATATTTCTGAATTTCAGATGTTTGAATAAAATCAATATTATAATCATAAATAAAAATATAAAATATAATTTATGGAATCTATAAAAAAGATATATCGAATAGGACATGGTCCATCCAGTAGTCATACCATAGGACCCCATAAAGCTGCTATGCAATTTAAGCAACGGGCACCTCAGGCTGCACTATATAAAGTAACCTTATATGGAAGTTTGGCTGCTACAGGAAAGGGACATTTCACAGATAAAACGATTTTAGATGTACTACAACCTACTCCCGTCGAGTTCGTTTGGAAACCTGATACTTTTTTGTCATTTCATAATAATGCCATGTTATTTGAAGCATTAGATGAAAATAAATCAATTCTTGACTCATGGACTATTTATAGTGTCGGAGGTGGAACTTTGGCCGATGAAAATACAAAATTGACTCAAGAACATATGTACGAACTGCATTCCATTACTGATATTTTGAAATATATAGAAAAAAACGGACTAACTTATTGGGAGTATGTTCTCAATCATGAAGGATCGGATATCTGGGATTTTTTGAATGAACGATGGAAAATTATGCAAAATACGATAGAACAAGGTTTGCAAAATGATGGAGTTATTCCTGGAGGGCTATGTTTGAAACGCAAGGCAGCTACCTATTATGTGAAAGCACGTAGTTATAAACCCTCTTTACAAGGTCGTTGTTTAGTAATGTCTTATGCATTGGCAACAGCTGAAGAAAATGCTTCGGGTGGATTAATAGTTACCGCACCCACTTGTGGTTCATCAGGAGTATTGCCAGCTGTACTATATCATTTAAAAAATAATCATGATTTCAATGATAAATCTATTTTGAAAGCAATGGCTACAGCAGGTCTTTTTGCCAACGTAATCAAAACAAATGCCTCTGTATCAGGAGCAGAAGTCGGTTGCCAGGGCGAAATAGGATCCGCATGCTCTATGGGGGCGGCAGCTGCGAATCAGCTGTTTGGAGGAAGCCCTCAACAAATAGAATATGCTGCAGAAATAGGATTGGAACATAATCTCGGACTTACTTGTGACCCCATCTGCGGATTGGTACAAATACCTTGTATAGAACGAAATGCATTTGCAGCTTTAAGAGCTTTAGATGCAAATCTGTATTCAATGCTTTCAGATGGAAAACATATTGTTAGTTTTGATAAGGTCGTGTATACAATGAATCTGACAGGAAAAGATTTACCAAGCTTATATAAAGAAACGGCGGCCGGAGGATTGGCTTTGTTAAAAAATGAGCTATAATTTACGTAGGTATATTCGAAAACATATCCATAATTTTACTAGTATATGTTTTTGAAATAGGAATATCAGGGACTTCTTTTGAATCCAATTCAACAAAAAGTCCTTCTTTTTCTTTTCGAAGTACTTTCACTTTTTTGAAATTAATAATATAAGAACGATGACAACGGATTAAATTAGAATCCAAATTCATTGCTTCGATATTTTTGAGAGAATTTCGCAAACAAAATTTTGACATTCGTTCTTTGTTTATGTAACAAACATTTATGTAATTGTCTGCTGCTTCTAAGTAAAATAATTTGTCGATACTTATGGATAATTTCAGACATCCTTTTTCATCTGTTAAGTGAATTAATAGGTTTTTATCTTCAGTGAAATCTTTCAAGGATGTTACTTCTGCAGTTTCATAAGGTTTATTTTTAGTTGTTTTCAATTTTTCGATATCAATACTTTTTTCCTTTAATTCAAAATATAATAAAGTCATGGTATAAGGAAGAAACAATATAGCAGAAGTGTAGAAAACAGTATCGTGTAGTATTTCGAAATATCCATTTTCTCGAGTTCCAATTAGCCACGCAAAAAGATTACAAAACATGGATATAATGATGATTTCAGATAACATCCATATAATGTATGAATTGTATGAAAGTATTGTTTTTTGTCGAGAACAGTACACATACATGATGATCCTGCTAATAACTAAAACTCCCAGTCCAATAGAAGATATGATAGAAGCGTATGCCGCAAAACGATCTTTTGATATAGGTAGAAATTTATCGGAATTAAAAGGTTCAAAAATAATGATAAATGCCAATGCAAAAAAAACGACAAAAAGAACAAATTTTACAATATTCTTTTTT
>CAYYUE010000116.1:0-7214 GCA_964474745.1 uncultured Bacteroidaceae bacterium
TCCATTAAAAATTGATGACAATTTTAAGTTGTCTATAAAACTTATGGAAGAAATTAAACTTTCTTATTTTCCTGTGTTAGAAAATGGAGTTTATTGTGGATTAATTTCTGATTTAAAATTGTATGAATTGGAAAACTTTGGAGAACAAATTGTAAAAAGACGTAACCTATTAGAAGATATTTATATTTATAATACACAAACTATTTTTGAAGCCACTCCGATTATATTGGAAAATGGTATAGATATATTACCTGTGATTGATAGTAAACGTAATTACTTAGGAGTTCTCACGTTGCAAAGCATGTTAAAAGCTTATTCCAATTATACGGCTGCTGATGAGCAAGGAGGTATTATTCGTCTTTCATTACATTATAATGATTTATACATAAGTGAAATTTCTAGAATTATAGAGGAAGAAAATTCTAGAATTATCAATTTAATTGTAACTCCTGTGAAAGAGTCGACGGAACTTATCGTTACTGTAAAAATAAATAAAATTGACATGTCGAGAATTGTAAAATCTTTGGAACGGCATGATTATAAAATCGAATATGTAACCAATGCTGACGAAATTGGAGAGAATAATTCAAAAAACTATGATTTACTTATGAAGTATTTAAGTATATAAAGTGAAGTAAATGAAACATCGAGTCATTCCTATTTTTATTCCTGAGTTAGCATGCCCGAACCAATGTATTTATTGTAACCAACGAGTTATTTCCGGACAGCTGCGATTACCTACCGAAAAGGAAATTATTATGACTATAGAAACTCATTTGGCTACTATAAATGAAAATACTTTTGTAGAGTTAGGTTTCTTTGGGGGTAATTTTACAGGAATAGACAAAACGGAACAAAAACGTTTATTTTTATTGGTGAAACCTTATTTGGATTCAGGAAAAATAAAGGGAATCCGATTGTCGACACGCCCTGATTATATTAATGAAGAAATAGTAAAACTTTTGAAACAAAATGGAGTAACCACTGTGGAACTTGGAGTACAATCCATGGATGAAGAAGTTTTAAATGCCATTCAACGAGGGTATACACCTAAACAAGTGGATACTGCAGCAAAAATAATTATTGAAAATGGATTGGAACTGGGTATGCAAATGATGGTGGGATTACCTATGGATACTCCTGAAAAATCTTTACAAACAGCAAAAAAAATTATTTCATGTGGAGCCAAAAATACACGAATATATCCGACGTTGGTTATTCAACATACTCAATTGGCTACGATGTATGAAAAAGGTATATACAATCCGCTTTTATTACAAGATGCTATTGCATGGATAAAACCTATTCTGTATCTTTTCGAGATGCATAATGTTACAGTGTTACGTGTGGGATTACATCCCACGGAAGGCTTTATTAAAGGAACTGATTATCTGAAAGGCCCTTTTCATGTTGCTTTTAAGGAATTGGTCCAAACGGAAATATGGAATGATTTGTTCCGTAATATTCCTTTGACTGAATCCGAAGAAATTCAGTTGCTCGTACCACAACAGCAATTGAATGCAGCGATAGGCCATCATGCAAAAAATAAAAATAGACTACTTGCTCATTACAAAAAAGTGAAATTCATAGCGGATCATAAATTAAATAAATATGAATATACATATATGCTTGTTAATTAAAAAACATTGAATTATAAATATGATTTAATTAGCAAGTATTGCCATGTTCTTTATTTTTTAAATATTTTGTTCTCATATTTGTTCTTACTGGAAAAACCATGCTGTAAAATGAAAATTGAATTGCAACTCACAGAAATTGAAGAATACATTAAATCATCATATGATACTGAAATTTTGATCACATACGTCGAGCTTAATAAATTGGAAATCGATTATATGATTAAAATGAGAATTACCATAAAAGAGGTTAGAGACTATTCGGTTGTATTTGGATATGAATTGAGTTGGGTTACGAATCTTATTGCACTAGGGGCTAAATATATGTCTAAAAATAATTTTGACAAAAAAATATTGCAATGGAATTCGTCGCGAAAAGAAATTACTCTTGATCTTACCCATATAAATGCTCTTAGCAATTTCCTGAAATTGTATAAAATCAAACAATTTTCTATTAAAGATAGTATCCTATACATAGAATTCTCCAAATAAAAGGGAATAAATATAATGGTTATCTCCTAAAAGATAGGAAAATAAATTATAAAAATTATTTTTTCTTGCTTGATTTTGATTTGAAATGTAACTTTATTTCAAGAAAAAAATAGTAATTTTGCAAAGCAATCAAATTTAATATTGTTTCTTTATATCCAATAAAAATATATTCTTTTGAAAATGAAAACAAGTAATAGTTTAGTAGCCTATTGTGGTTTATATTGTGGTGCATGTAATAAATACCAGAAAAAAAAATGTCCGGGATGTCGTGAAAATGAAAAAGCTACATGGTGTAAAATTCGTGTGTGTTGTCAAGAGAAACAAATACAAACTTGTGCCGAATGTGACATGAATGTAAAAGATTGTAAGATATATTCCAATTTTATGTCGAAGATATTTGCAATACTTTTTAAATCAGATAGAAATGCATGTATTCAGCGAATTAAAGAAATTGGAATTGAAGAATATGCTGAAGAAATGAATCAAAAAGGTTGTCAAACAATAAAACGAAAATAGAAAATTCAGTTATGGTAAATATTATTTTGACGATTGCGGCTTGTATCGTATCGTCTTTAACAGTAGGTTTTTTAGCTTATGTAATTATTAAAAAGTTTGTTGAGAATGAACAGAAAAAATCACTTTTGGAATTAAAAAAGATACAGACATCCGAAGCCTTGCGTGTAATCAACCCCATTCGATTACAAGCCTACGAAAGGTTGGCATTGTTTTTAGAACGTATTTCACCTAACAGTTTGGTCCTTCGATGTTATCAGCCGGGTATGAGTATTCAACTTTTGCAAGGTGTAATGACTAAAAATATCCGGGATGAATTTGAACATAATTTGTCACAACAAGTATATATTTCTTCTGAAGCTTGGCATCGAATTAAAGAAGTAAAAGAAGAAATGATAAATCTAATCAATTCTTCTGCGGTAAAATTGGACTCAGATACGGATCCATCTAATTTAGTGGGTATTATTTTCCAAAATATCGCTAAACAAAATCCTGTAGATGAAGCGTTGGAATTTTTAAAGAGAGAAATCCAAATGTATTTTGAATAAAAAATGAAATGAAGGTAAGTATTTTTATACCATGTTGTGTAGATCAATTTTCAGCACAAACAGGTTTTCATATGATAGAACTGCTTAATGCTACTGGGATAGAAACTCATTATCCGGAAGGACAAACCTGTTGTGGGCAAACCTGCTATAAAGAGGGAGATAAGGAAGGAGCGAAACGTCTGGCACAAGACTTCATGAAAAATTTTGCTCATTCGGAATACATTGTCGGATGTTCCAGCTCATGTATTGCTTATATGAAGCGCTATTATGCCGATTTATTTCAGAATTCAACACATCATAATACCTATAAAAAATATCTGGATAATTTGTATGATATTACTGATTTTATGGTTCATGTTGTTCAAAAAGTTTCATTCAATTCCGTGTTTCCTCATAAGGTTGTTTTTATGGATAATTGTGTAACTCGCAACGATTATGGTCTGTACAAGGAACCTCGTTTGCTGTTGGAGCATGTACAAGGATTAGAATTGTTACCTATGGCTGAAGAGCAAATGTGTTGCGGTTTTGGAGGTATGTTTGCGTCTCGTTTTGAACCTATTTCTACGGAAATGGCAAAAAGAAAAATTCAAAATGCTATTTCTGCAGGAGCCGAATATATTACTTCTACTGATATGGGGTGTTTGCTTCATTTAAAATCCTATATCAATAAAGCTAAATTGCCCATACAGTGCATCCATATTGTCGATATCCTTGCTTCTCATGAATAATAATGCACCATTGTATCCATGGGGACACGAACGTCGATTCAACGCTTATTCCAATTATTTTAAAAAATATTTTGGTCATCGAATCCAAAAACTGTCTATAGATGCCGGTTTTTCGTGCCCTAATCGTGACGGAACATTAAGTAGGGGAGGATGTACATTTTGCAACAACGATGCATTTAATCCATCTTATTGCCAACCTCATAAAAGCATTACACAACAGTTGAATGAAGGTATTGAATTCCATGAATGGCGTTACAAAAAATCAGGTGAATACCTGGCCTATTTTCAAGCTTATTCCAATACTTACGGTAGTTTGGATACTATAAAAAAGCTTTATGAGGAAGCTCTTGCACATCCTAAAGTAATAGGATTGGTAATCGGTACTCGTCCCGATTGCGTGGATGAACAAAAGCTGGATTATTTACAACAACTTTCGCAACACCATTATATAACTGTGGAATACGGAATAGAAAGTTGTTACGATAAAACGTTGAAGCGTATTTCTAGAGGACATAATTTTAAAACAACCCAAAAAGCTTTTTTCGAAACTGCACAAAGAGGAATTAAAACGGGGGGACATCTTATATTTGGCCTTCCCGGAGAGAGTAAAGACGAAATGCTCGCCCAAGCCCAAATACTTTCTCAAATGCCTATCCATACACTAAAATTTCATCAGCTTCAAATTCTGAAAGGTTCTTTGATGGAAATTGATTTTCAACACAATCCTCAAAGTTATCGGTTTTTTGCTATAGATGAATATATCGATTTTGTAATCGATTTTTTAGAACATATTCGTCCCGATATACTTATAGAACGTTTTGCAGGGGAGGTTCCGCCTCAATTTCAAGCAGGGCCCAATTGGGGGTTTATTCGAAATGAACAAATTCCTGTAAAAGTGGAAAAACGTATGCAAGAACGCGATACATGGCAAGGCAAAAAATATATAGAAAAATAATATACCTTTTGGATGATGGAGTTCGTTATATAGAATCCTATAGAAAATATGTATTATAAAAATAGAAAAAACATGGAAAATATATTTTTATGTTACCCCAAATGTACCACTTGTCAAAAAGCGAAAACATGGTTAGATGAAAATCATGTTGCTTATATAGAACGGCATATTGTAGAACAACGCCCTTCTAAAGAGGAACTTACAACATGGTTTGCAAAAAGCGGATTGCCATTGAAACGTTTTTTCAATACCAGCGGTTTGTTGTACAAAGAGCTACATGTAAAAGAGAAGCTACTTGTGCTTACCGAATCGGAACAATTAGATTTGTTGGCATCAAATGGCATGTTGGTAAAACGGCCCATTTTAATTACAAAGGATGCTGTATTGGTAGGGTTTAAAGAGTTGGAGTGGAAAGAAAAACTGTAATGTATTTCCTTGCTAATGAAGGTATAGAAAACCAGCGCTATTCGAATATTGGATAAACAACATATTGTCTACGAATTGAGTCCTTATGTAACAGATAAAACCATATAGTGAAGCAATTGAACAAACCGATAGAGCATGTTCTAAAAACCCTTGTAATCCATGGAGATAAAACGGGAATATTCACATGCGTAATTCCAGTAGGGGAGGAAGTAAGTTTGAAAATGGCTGTGAAAACTACTGGAAGCAAAAATTGTAATTTGATTCCGATAAAAGAAGTATTACATCTTACCGTAAATGTACTTGGAGGCTTGCACCTATAGGAATGAAAAAGAATTGCCCTGTTTTATTCATACCATAACCATACGTTTCCCCTTATTTATATCAGTGCAAGAACGCGTGGTTTGCAAATAAAAGTGAATTCGCCCGATCTTATATCTTTTCCCGGAGCCGTTTTATGTGATTTAACAGAGAGATAATCTTTTTTAAAACCAATAACCTACTTGAACAAAGAAGGAATGCATGAGGGTCGTATATTTTCCTTCAAAGTCTGTTATTTTGTTATAGTCTTTAACTACAGTATGTTCAATTTTATCATAACTGATTGTTTGCATCATAAATCCAATTCCGAATTCAAGCTTTTTTACGGATATTCCTAACATCAACGATGAAAATAATCCATTACCTTTGATAATACGTTCATCTTGACCGGTTCTATTTTCGCTCAACATATCCAACGTAACTTTTTTACCGAATCGATATCCTATTTTCACATCAAAAAAGATATTGGGGTTTTCATCAATAGCATATTTATAACGTGCTGTAGCAAAGATAGGAATTGTAAAATTGTTGTCTTTGATGTTGGTAGCTCCATCATTGTTGCTGTATATCCATGTCCCAAATCCTGCACCTATACCGGCATATAAATGACCATTTATCTTAAAAAAACAAGATCCAGTTAACAAAGGTTGTAGATTTACTGTGAAATCATCTATCTGATTTGAGAAAAAACCGAGCGACCCGTTTACGGCAAAGGTAGGTGTAATTTTTTCTTCAGAAAACGAATCTTGCGCAATAATCGGTGTTAATATCGACATGCACAATAGCATACTGATAATTATTTTTTTCATAAGGCATATTTTATGCTTGAATATAAAACTAAATTTAAGTGCAAAGATACACTTTTTTTGAAATATCTAAAGGATACGAAATGATTATATAAAGTGGTTTTTTTCATATCTGCGAATAGCGGATTTGATGGATTCAGGGATGATTTCTGATGTTTTCTTGAGACGATCATAACCCGACATTACGGTTTTGCAGATGGCTTTTGTTTCTCCATTACATGTGATATGCTGTAATATTTGAAGACTTTTATTTCCGAATTTAAATACCTTGGTATTTACCTCGGGCTGATCATGTAGTAAAATTTGACCTAAGAAATCAACGTCGTAATGTACGATAATGAGCGTCGTATCTTCTTTTTCAACACGGATATTTACTGCCTCGAAATATTTCATTTTTCCATAATCGAAAAATTCCATAATAACAGCATTGTTCACATGTCCCATCATATCAATATCATTGAATCGTATTTGTAAAGGCAATATGTGTCTGAAAGTTTCCATTTGTATTTTACTCTAAATAAGAATATTATTGTATTTTTATATGTTGTATGTGCCTATACAAAAATACAAAGTAATTTGGAATACACTTTTCTGGATGTGTATTGAATTATTGTTAATGATTCTCATGGAAATAAATAAATAAAAATGGAAGCAGTGAAATTATTTTTAAAGGACTATTTGATAGCTTTTTTAGAATCATTAAAATTTGATATACTCATATTCGATACGCTAGTGGATCAAAATTATGCTTTTTGGATTTTTCAAATACGATTCAATGATATTGATATGAT
>CAYYUE010000117.1:0-7192 GCA_964474745.1 uncultured Bacteroidaceae bacterium
AGGGTTCGGTTTACATGAAATTCCCAACAATCAACCCTATAACATTATAAATAAAAAAACAATGAAAAAAACGTTACTTTTTTTTGTAGGTTGTTCAATTGCAGTGAGTGGTATTGCTCAAATTGTCAGAGGAACGGTGGGACAAGGAACCTATATCGACTGGGAAGGCGAATCTTCAACAGAGTATGGTTTGGATTTTAATAATGATGGTAACTTAGAATTTGTATTAACTGCTTCCGGATTTGATATAGAAGTTAATAATAGTTATGTAAATTATGTGTATACGGAGGGAGGTAATAATATCGCCTCTCAAGGTTCTATGTCGAATTATACTCATGATGTTGTCCAAAATTTTACTATAGGATCAATTATAGGGCCTTCTTGTAACTGGATAGGTGCGGGAGATGCTTATTTATATTCTGAATATTCACAAATTCCTGCTCCTCAGATCCCACTGAATACGGATTGTTATTTAGGGTTTCGTATAAAATTAGGATCTTCTGTTCATTATGGATGGGCGAAAGTGAATATTAGCGGTAGCGGTTCTTTATATGATGCTAACTGGCTTGAAATTTATTATGAAAAAACGCCAAACAAGGCTCTTACGATAGGTAGTACTACAGGTATAGGAAATGGGGATTACGAGAAGCAGCAATCGAAAATATATGCATATAATCATACGATTAGAATTGAAAATATAAACAACGAAAATGTTACTGTTTTTGATGTTATGGGACGTTGCTGCGCTAAAGGCAATACATCAACGGATCAAACATTTTATATTCCGAATACCGGATTCTATATTGTAAAAGTAGGGAAAATAAGCAAAAAAATAATTATTCAATAACTTATATATGAATTGAATAACTTAAATGAGGTAAGAATGGCCTTTCTTCAATAAGTTTATTACAAATATAAAAATGCGAACGGATTTATGATACCGCAGATGCGTCCGCATTTTTCCGAAATTATAGCTATGAGAGTATTGTATTGATGGTTTCTGTTGCGTTATACACATTTTCTAAGCGACGGTTGTTAAACGCTACGTTTTAATGCGTCGAACGAAAATTAACATTACTTGTATTTTCTAATACAATACTCTATAATCACTATTGATTATTTGTATGTTATTTAGAGTTATTTTTGAAATAGATGTAATTTAAAGCGGAATTTCGAAGCTATGCATCAGTGACGTACATGTGGGCTTGAAAATTCTTCAGTCCCGTTTAAATTTAAAAGAAGAGGGAACGTGATTCTAAATACGATGTAAGTCTCTTGTTTTATTTAGCTAACATATTCAGAATACGGGAAGGTGTTTTTATTGCGGAGGATTTAGAAAAATGAATAATAAAAATAATGCATTTATGAATAAATGGGGTTATATCATCAAAAACATTGAACCTGAAGAATTCAAAGTAAATTTAAAAAATTAATAACCAAATCTTATATGGTATGTACAACCTTAATTTTATTATAATATGGCAGAAATAAAAACAAAACCTACTTTAGAAAGTGTAGAAAATTTTCTAAATAATGTTGAAAATCAACAAAAACGCGAAGACAGTTTTATAATTCTCGATATGATGAGAGAAGCTATTGGAGAGGAACCTAAAATGTGGGGAACTTCCATTGTCGGCTTTGGCAGTAAAAAATATAAAAGCTCTGCTACAGGTAGAGAAGTAAATTGGTTTGTATTAGGTTTTTCACCTCGTAAAACGAGCATTTCTTTATATTTAGGTATAGATATTCAACAATATGCGGACGCTCTTAATCAGCTAGGTAAATATAAAGCAGGAGTAGGATGCCTGTATATCAGTAAACTATCCGATGTTAACCTGAACATTCTTAATGAAATAATTGTTACAGCTGTAAAAAAATAAATGGAATATTTTAGTTTCTAATTCCATAAAAATTTATATTCTACAATCATGCCAATAGGAAACATTTACCTTACTTTCAATGGTAAGTGAGAGGAAGCCTTTACGTTTTATAAATTTATATTTTGACGACAAGTTTAACTACATTAATAAAGATGACCAAATGCCGTCACAGGGAGGAATGCTCTTGACAGAAGTCGACAAAAACAGGGTAATGCATGTTGGCCTGCCCATAAGTAAAGAAACAATATTAATGAATTTTGATAATATGAAGGCGAATGAAAAGTATACTTCCTTCCGAAATGATTTTCTATTATGATGACCGTTATGGCTCGAGAGAAAGTCGATACGTTTTTCACAAGATTATCAGAACGAGGGAAGGGAGGCTCTCTATGAAACAAGAGTTTTGGGGTGATTACACCGGTATTCTTGTCGACAAATTTGGCGTCAACTGGCCGGTAAACTATACGTTGCCTAAATAAAAAACAATTTAAAACTCAAATGATAATTAATTTGATACCAAGATAATAACTGATTATATGAAAAGAGTAATCGATTTTTGAAAAAAAGAATGTAACCGTCGTTACGATGGTATCGTCGGATTGAAAACCTGGAGTTTCCGCCGTGAAATGAAGCGGAACTTCCCGGCCTGCTGAAAACTTGGCTCAAAATATGATATTAATTTACATATAGGGAGCTTTAGTTTTATGAAACAACAATAATGAAGTATATATCGATAATTATAAAATTAAAAATTTATATGATGACAATAAATCCTTATCTCAATTTTGATGGCAATTGTGAAGAAGCTTTCAATTTTTACAAATCCGTTTTCGGTCAAGAATTTATGTATATAGGCCGTTTTGGAGAAATGCCTCCTCAAGAAGGAATGCCTCCTATATCGGAGGAGTTCAAACGGCGTATCATGCATGTATCGTTAAAGGTAGGTGATACCATTTTGATGGGTAGTGATACAGGTGGAGATTGGGCTCCCCCGCTTTATCATAGGTAATAATATCAATCTTTCAATAAACGTTGACAGTAAAGATGAAGCAGATAAATTATTTAATAAATTATCTGTAGGTGGAAAAATTATCATGCCGATGGCTGATATGGTATGTTTACTGATAAATTTGAAGTAAATTAGATGATTAGTGCAAAATGAAAGAATGATGAAACAGAATAGTAATGCGGTCAATTGTTTTGAAATCTATACTAAATGATAATAAGGGCGCAAAAGCTTTACCAAACAGTATTGGATGTTAAAATGATTGATATTTCTTCTACAAATAATTTATACAAGATGATTATGTTCGGAAATGGGAACGATAATAAATATGGAGCAAATGGAGCTTTTGTAGGAATGCCTCATATGAAAACGGGTAGAAATGGTGTGGGAATCTATTTTTTGTGAAGAGATTGTGCGGTAGATGAAAATCGAATAGAAGAGGGACAGGTGGAAAGGTGACCGTTCCCAAATTCTCTAATAGGAGAATACGGATTTTGTTCTTGGTGTGAAGATACCGAAGGTAATGCTTTCGGTCTGGAATCAATGAAATAAATGTATGACATAAAATATACTTGAAAGATTGAAAATCAAAAATATGAACGATACGCTGATCCTGCATAAGCGGGAGAATGTATGCGGTTTTGATGGTCTATTGTTTACTCTATACTACTAATAAAGAGAAGAAAGTACAAGTATTATTTGTCATTGTTTTCTTCTTTTTGTTTGAGACGTTTATCGGATATCTGAATAACTAAAATTTTTACCGTATGGCAATAATACAAAAAATACAACCTCACCTTTGGATTAAGGATCAGGCTGAAGAGGCTGTCAAATTTTATACCTCTATTTTTAAAAATTCGGAAATAGGAAATATTATGCGGTATACTAAAGAAGGGTTTGAATACCATCATATGCCGGAAGGAAGAGTATTGACGATCGAATTCAAAATTGAAGGGCAGAGTTTTATCGCATTGAATGGGGGAGCGGTATTTCAATTTTCAGAGGCCATTTCCTTTGTCATTTTTTGTGATTCACAACAAGAGGTTGATTTTTTTTGGGATAAATTGATCGCCGATGGAGGTAAGGAAAATATGTGCGGATGGCTTACAGATAAATTTGGTTTATCGTGGCAGGTCATTCCTATCGAGTTTCATGAAATGCTTCGTGATCCTGATCCTGAAAAAGTACGCCGGGTAACCCATGCAATGTTTAATATGAGGAAACTTGATGTTGATGAACTCAGAAATGCTTTTAATAATAAAAATTATACGGTTAATAAAAAAAGTGAATTTTAAAAGGAATAATTACAATATCTTTTGTCAGGAAGTTCTGATTATCAATTGAACATGGTGGTTCGTCGTTTCATAATAGCTTTTGGTATAGGATCAGTATCGTATTCGTTGTTTTTTTAAGGAGGCATAAATATGCATTTTTAAAATAGAAATACCCTAAAAAAGATACATGGAAATTTTATCAGGACAATGGTCTTACAATTTTAAGTATGGTGTTATTTGGATTTGTATGAACAAATATATCTATAATGCATTGCTGTGCTGCCATTGATGAGTTAAGGATGATTTGATACAAGAGCCCCCTCGTAAAAAATAGATTAACATGGATTTATGATGAATTGACAAACTAAGAAGCTCATACTAAATAAAACGGATAACGTATTAAAAATAGCGAATTATGAAACAAAATAATAAAAAGGAAATATCCTCGGAACAAAGAGAAAAACTTCTCAAAATATTAAGAACTCGTTTTGAAGGAAATATGAACCGACATCAAGGAATAAAATGGCATGATATACAGATCATATTGGAAGTCGACAATAGAAAACTGTGGTCGTTGTATGAAATGGAAAGCACTGGCGGTGAACCGGATATTGTAACTCATGATATGAAATCGGGAAAATATATTTTCTTCGATTGCTCTGCAGAAAGCCCCATAGGTAGAAGAAATGTCTGCTATGATCGCCAGGCGCAGGAATCAAGAAAAAAACACAAACCGGAAAGAAATGCTGTGGATACGGCAATGGCCATGGAGATAGAACTATTGACGGAAGCACAGTATCGGATGTTACAGAAGTTTGGAAATTTTGATACCAAAACTTCCAGTTGGTTGAAAACGCCTCCCGATATCAGAAAACTTGGTGGTGCAATTTTTGGAGACTGCCGTTATGGAAATGTTTTTGTGTATCATAATGGTGCAGAATCTTATTACGCTGCAAGAGGATTCCGCGGATTATTGGAAATATAAATTGAAAAGCAGATTCGATATAAAAAGAATAGAAATTGATATGATCGTAACGGATAGGTTGGCTACACTCAAGTTGAATGAGAGTATTTTCGAAGTTGAACCGATTGCAATAGCGGATTTTCAGAAGGAATTGAATGAAGTGATATTTGACATATATGGAATGCGTTTTCATATCTTGAATGAAAATCGTAAATTTCAAATGTTTGCACCTGAAGAAAACGACTCCAATCCGATTTGCTTTAATATAGTTGTTTCGGAATTGAAAAGACATACAAAAAAGCGATCCATATGGGATGCAGGGAGATGTAATCTGTTGCGAAAATGCTAGAGATAAGAGCTCCCCATGCTGTGTTTTCAGATATGTTTGGTTATTTTTGGGTTACATCAGGTATGGCGAAAGTCGGTTTTGAGGAACGTATGCAATAGATGAAAAAACAAATGAAAAGTACTTGATATTAATGGATATTTTTAAGCAAATGTATTGTATAATTAAAAAATGTTTTAAGATATTTATGTTTTTTGTAAATAACGGTAGAAAGGTGTATTAAAAAGTTTTTGAATTTTGTTTGAACTATTCTCCTTTCTCTGGATTGGAATTTATTGATTTTTTGATATAAGAGTATTTGTTAAATAACTCAAGATTGACTGAATTTGAATTTTGTTTGTTTTCAATAATTTGTAACTTTTTGTTGACCGGAGGAAATAATCCGCATGCTTATTCGTTTACAAAAAAAGTGAATTGATAACTGCCAAAATTGAAATTATAGCATAATGATAAACTCAGAAGATATAAAACGTACAGAACTTAAAGAATTAGGTGAATTTGCATTGATAGAACATTTGACTAAGGATTTTCGAAATATGCATTCCAATACTATAAAAGGCATAGGAGACGATGCCGCTGTTATTGACAATCAAGGAAAACATACCATTATTTCTACTGATATGCTTGTTGAAGGAATTGACTTTGATATGGCATATACGCCCTTGAAGCATTTGGGATACAAAGCGGTAACTGTAAATTTGTCCGATATAGCAGCAATGAATGCAATTCCTAAACAAATTACAGTGAATGTTGCCGTGTCGAATCGATTTTCTGTTGAAGCATTGAGTGAGTTATATGCAGGAATATATTTAGCATGTCAACGATACCAAGTAGATTTGATAGGAGGGGATACCTCGTCGAGTCCTGCAGGATTATTTATCTCGATAACTGCAGTAGGGGAGGCTCATGCCGATAAAATTGCCTATAGAAAAGGAGCTCGCATTCATGATTTGATATGTGTAAGCGGCGATTTGGGTGCTGCGTATTCTGGACTGTTGATTTTAGAACGAGAAAAAGCCACCTATAAAGCTAATCCCAATTTTCAACCTGATTTGGCTTCATACGATTACGTCTTAGAACGTTATTTAAAACCTGAACCACGTTTGGATATTGTGAAATTTTTGGCAGAAAAAGAAATTGTTCCTACTTCGATGATTGATGTTTCAGATGGATTGGCTTCTGATATAATGCAAATTTGTAAAGCTTCTGACGTAGGTTGTGAAATATATGAGGAAAAATTACCTATTGATTATGCGACTACTCGTGTTTGTAGTGAGTTTGGAGATATGTTGCCTACTTCGAATGTCTTGAATGGGGGAGAGGATTATGAATTGTTATTTACTATAAAACAGGCAGATTACGAAAAAATAAAAGAATCCAAAGAAATTACAATTATTGGACATATTGTCGATAAAAGTGTGGGAACAGTGTTGATAACTCCTCAAGATACGTCAATACAGTTGCGTGCTCAAGGGTGGCATGAAAATGAATGATTTTAGTTTTAATTATTTTTGTAAATTGTATTACCAAAATTTGACGAGTATGATTTTTTAAGTTATCATTTTTATGTTTTGTTATAGAATTCAAACAAATCGGACGCTTTCTTAAATAGCACTTATGAAATATTTTAGTCTTTTTTAAGCGGAAATATGTAGGGTGTATGTGTCTTATAAAAAATGTTTTACAATCTGATAAAATTTTGTACCTTTGTATGTTTTCTGC
>CAYYUE010000118.1:0-7178 GCA_964474745.1 uncultured Bacteroidaceae bacterium
ATATCACTCCAACAAATGTGATAGCAATTTTTAAGTGCACAAAAAGGAAAAACATTGATTGTAAACAACCAAATAAGTTTTCAATTTAATACGATTAGCTTGGTGTCGAAATAATTGTGAAATAATCTTCACACACTAAGCATCTATTTATGTTTCGATTATCTGTTGAAAATAATACTTCATATTTAACGATATTGATATCTTCAATAGAATGTCCGTTTAAAGATTCCTCCATTCTATTGGTATTTTTATTACTTGCAACATTTCTTACTTTAGCATCTTTCTTTCTCCATTTTCGGATACAAAAGTATAGACATCTTACAAATTATTATTTGCATATCTTGTATATCTTGTGCTTTTTATACACATTTACTTTGAAACCTTATATCATAAACTCCTTCAACAACAATTGAATCATATTTAATTTTTCGTCCAATATAGATTGAGTTTTCGCTTCGACGATCAACCGTAAGTAAGGTTCTGTATTTGAAGGACGGATATTGAACCACCAATTGGAAAATTCGATTCGATAACCATCGAAATCATAAAAAGCGGTTGGGCATTCTGTCTCACAAAAATAATTTTTCACCGCTTCCATAGCTTCCGATTTTTCTGTTATAGTAAAATTAAGCTCTCCTGAATTGCAATATGTTTTTATCGCACCTACAACTTCTGATACATTATACCCTAATCGTTTCTTATCGGCAAAAATAGTCAGTATTAATAATGAAGCCATAATACCTGAATCCGAATAATAAAAATCCCTGAAATAGTAGTGTCCGGCTAGTTCGCCTCCATATAGTCCGTCTATCTCACGAAGTTTCATTGCAGCATAAGCGCGTCCCACACGCCACATATGGATTTCCCCTCCCAATGCTTCTACATATTCAGTTACAGATTTGGAGGTACGTATATCCTGCAATACACGCTCTCGTTTACCTGTTTTTTTCAAAAGATATTCTCCTAGTACAGCGATCAACAAATCCGGAGAAATAAATTGAGCTTTCTCATCCACAAACATTACTCTATCGGCATCTCCATCATAAATGACTCCGATATCCGCTCCTGTTTCGAGTATCTTTTGTTGCAAAGCCTCAATGTTTTTAGGTTCCAATGGATTCGGCTCATGGTTAGGAAATGTTCCATCAAAAGTATCAAAAAGATAAATCGTACTTTCAGGTAATAGTTTTTTTACAAATAAATTTGCCATCCCGTTAGAACAATCGACCACAAGTTTCAATGGAGTGAAATCCGACACATAACGCTTTTGGAATGTTACATACTCTTCTTTTTTCTCACATTCAGAGTATATCCCTCTTTGTAATACAGGTTTTGGCCTCTCATTTTGTATCCATGTTTCCAATTCCTTCAGTCCTGTATCGTATCCTATGGGTACCGCTTCAGCTCCCGATATTTTCAAACCATTATATTCTTTCGGATTATGCGAAGCCGTAATCATTACGGAACCACCATAACTATATCGAGCAGTAACCCAATACATAAAAGGAGTTGTCGTAAGACCATAATCATGTACATGATTTCCGCTGTCAAGGATGCCATTACACAATGCCTCCCATATTTCATCAGATGACATTCGCACATCACGCCCAATGGCAATCGTATTCGTATGTAATAGTTCCGGCAAATAATACCCAATTTTATATACGTCTTCTTTTGTAAAGTCAGTATTATAGATACCCCTAATGTCGTATGCTTTAAATGCTTTCATATATGGTTATTATTATAATTGTTATTTGATAAAAATTAAAAAACAGAATCCGGATGTATATTGTTTATCGCATACCTAATAGAAAACTAAAACTTTTCTTTTCCTATTTTTCAACTTCCATTTAAATAATACAAAAAAACGAACTGGTTTTCATACAATCAGTTCGTTTCCATCATAAAACAATATCTTATTCTTTTTCACTTTCCATTTGCTCTACTTGCGGGTTCTCAGAAGTGTTATCTACCTCATCATCTATTAGATCCTTACTCAACAGCAAATTATACCATGAAAGTGCTTTTTTGATATCTGAAGGATATATCCGCGTCATATCCATGTTAGGCAATACCTCTCCAAAATAATGAAAAAGATCTTTCGTAGATGATTTCTTAAAATCGAAGCTAATGGAATTCTTGTTTTCTTTTATGTAAATGTTTTTAAACACATTACTTAAAGGGTAATCTTCTTCCATGGTAAACATACATATTTCGCTCAATGAGCTAATTTTATCGTTTTTAAATGCAGGAACGCGTTTCCCATCACATAAAGATTCTATCACAGCGCCCGTTTTAGTTTGTGAAACCAGTCTATACAAACCCGGCCTGCCTGATATGACTAAAATATTGCTTAAATCCATTTTAAAGTATATTTTTTAGTTTTCAAAGTTAACAAAACGAATATTGTTTCGAAAAAGTATGTATGCAGATTATAAAAATTTCATTTCTTATACTTAAGAATATAATTTTCTTCATTACTTCTTTTCCAAACAAATAAAAAAATAACAAACCGTAACACATTCATATTCAACTCACAATATAGCATACTATTCATTAAAAAAGGAATGCCCTTTTCTATACAGAATATTGATCTGCTTTATAAAAACAATAAATGACACTGCGGAGATTTCTATATACATTTATGAATCATTGTTTATTTCAAAACTTTATCAATCATCACACATATGTATATAAAAATAATATGCCTAAAAGTACATCATACTAAAACGCAAAAATGCATTTCTTTATTTGCAAAAAAAATGTATTTTTGATCTTGAATAACATTCATCTTACATAAGATAAAATAAAGTTATTCAAATATATAACATTATTATGAAAATACTTTATTTATGAAGAAATACATAACAGATTTCACGCTTGTGGAAAAAAAGATCTACAATACGCATTACTTTTCACTTGTTTTACTCCATCCTGGAATGCTACCCGATATATTACCCGGGCAATTTGTAGAAGTAGAGGTGAAAAATTGCAAGAATGTATATCTCCGACGTCCAATATCTATTCATGATATAGATAGAAGAAACAACACTCTTTCTTTATTGATACAAGTAATAGGCAAAGGGACGGAAGCTCTATCTCAACTTCAAATCAACGATAAAGTAAATCTTATATATCCACTGGGAAAAGGATTTTCAATAGAAGGAAATAATGTATTGCTTATTGGTGGCGGGTGCGGATTGGCTCCACTTCTTTATGTAGCTCGGAAGTATTCGGAACAAGGTATTCGTGCAAATATTTTACTAGGAGGACGTACGGCAGAACTAATTCCCGCAAAAGAAGAATTCGCTGATTTTGGAACGATTTATTATGCTACAGAAGACGGATCTTTGGGCGAAAAAGGGCTCGTAACTCAACACAGTGTATTCAAAAATTCATATGACAAAATTCTAACATGCGGCCCCAATCCTATGATGAAAGCCATTGCCCGTTATGCCAATCAACACAATATAATATGTGAAGTTTCTTTAGAAAACACTATGGCATGCGGAATAGGAGCTTGTCTATGTTGTGTTACAGATACAGACATGGGGCATAAATGTGTTTGTAAAGAAGGTCCTGTTTTCAATTCTCGAAATTTGATAAAATGGGCAAATAATTAAGCGGGAACTTATATTCCCAAAAATATCTTTATAATTTATCTATATAGCAAGGAATACAATATGTTAAAAGTCAAAATACACAATCTCAGTTTAAAAAATCCTGTTATGACAGCATCCGGTACATTCGGATATGGAGAAGAATTTACCGACTTTATCGATATCAATCAATTAGGAGGTATTATCGTAAAAGGAACTACCGGTTCACACCGGGAAGGCAATCCCTACCCGCGAATGGCAGAAACGCCTTCCGGAATGCTAAACGCGGTAGGCCTGCAAAATGTGGGTGTAGATGCTTTTTGTGAAGATATTTACCCCCGTATCCGACATTTTGATACAAATATCATTGTGAATGTATCCGGATCTACTATCGATGAATACTGCGAAACCGCTAGCAAAATTAATGAACTGGAATGTATTCCAGGCATAGAATTGAACATTTCATGTCCTAATGTAAAAAAAGGAGGTATGGGATTCGGCACAAATCCGGAAATGGCAGAACAAGTGGTTCATGCAGTACGTAAAGTGTATACTAAAACATTAATCGTAAAATTAACTCCCAATGTTACTAATATTGCGGATATCGCTAAAGCTGTAGAAGCAGCAGGTGCAGATTCCGTATCACTTATTAACACTATTTTGGGCATGGCTGTCGATATAGAACGTCAAAAACCTGTATTATCAACAATTACCGGAGGTTTATCCGGAGCTGCAGTAAAACCAATAGCAGTACGTATGGTTTGGCAAGTGGCAAAAGCTGTCCAGATTCCTGTTATCGGATTAGGAGGAATCAGTACCGCAGAAGACGCACTGGAGTTCCTTATGGCAGGAGCTACTGCCATTCAGATAGGTACCGCTAATTTTATTGACCCAACTGTAACCATCAAAATTATAGAAGGAATTTCAACATACCTTAACCAGCACCGTATCAATGATATCAATGATATTATCGGTATCATATAATTTGTAAATTATTGTTGATACTTTGGTCTTCTTATTTTTCCATAGTTTCGACAATTGACATAATAGTGATCCGGAAAAAATAACAATATTACAAAAAATTGTATCTTTGTAAGTTGTTTGAAACAAAATACTTTTTTAGAAACTTTTTTATCAAACACATTGTTAAATGCTTATATAAAACCGAAATACCATGTCGTTACTTTCGATACGTAATTTGCACGCCTCCATCGGCGATAAAGAAATATTAAAAGGTGTAAACCTCGAAATCAATACAGGTGAGGTACACTCTATTATGGGTCCTAATGGTAATGGAAAAAGTACATTAGCTGCAGTGATCGCAGGAAATGAAAAGTTTACTGTAACTCAAGGTGAAATTTTTTTTAAAGGAAAAAACCTTCTAGAAATGCCTGTAGATGTTCGTGCTGCAGAAGGTGTTTTTATAGGTTTTCAATATCCTGTAGAAATCCCAGGTGTTAGTATTACAAACTTTATGCGTACTGCTATTAATGAACAACGTAAATACAGAGGATTAGATCCTCTTTCGTCCGGAGATTTTCTAAAATTGATGGAAGAAAAAAAGAAGATCGTGGAAATGACAGCTAAACTTACAAATAGATCTGTCAACGAAGGATTTTCAGGAGGAGAAAAAAAGAAAAATGAAATTTTTCAAATGGCGATGCTCGATCCTGCCCTAGCTATTTTAGATGAAACTGATTCCGGATTGGATATTGATGCATTACGCATTGTTGCGAACGGAGTGAACAAGCTTCGCAGCAAAGAGAATGCTATTGTAGTAATTACGCACTATCAACGTTTGCTTGATTACATCATACCGGATTTTGTCCACGTACTTTACGAAGGAAAAATTGTAAAGTCCGGTAGTAAAGAATTAGCCTTAGAACTCGAATCTAAAGGTTATGAGTGGATAAAAGAGGAATTGGAACGAAAATAACAAAAAATGCGGCTCAATGAAAAACACATTACAGTATATAGAATCTTCCCTACAAAATGTAGCTGTTCAATCGAACATGCCACAAAACGTGGCTGCATCACAAAAAGAGGCATACCGTTATCTTACAAAACACGGTTTTTCGTTTAGTAAAAATGAGGTTTGGCGTAACGTAGATTTCTCTTATTTTTTAAATGACACCCTTGAGGTTCCTCAAGGAAGTACTCTTCAAGAATATGAATTTAAGTGTAATATACCTCATTTAGAAACGACTCGACTTTCGTCTATAAATGGATGTATTTCTGCTAATGCTCCATTACAAATTACCGACGAAGGGATAATAACAGGAAGCCTCCGCGAAGCCATAAAATACTATCCGGATTTAGTCGATGCCTATTTTGGAAGTTGTACAAAAAAAGAAAACAGCTTTTTAGCTGCTAATACCGCATTATTTTCCGATGGATTTTTCATATATATCCCGGATAATATCCATATTAAAAAACCACTACAAATACTGGGCGTTATCAAATCTGAAAACCCATTGTTTTTACAAATGCGAAACCTTATCTACATTGGAAAAAATAGTAGTATTACACTTATTCATTGCGATGATTCATACAATTTAAACAGAAGTTTTTCTAACAACGTTACAGAAATATATATCGACGAAAATGCACATGTAGAACACTACAAAATGCAAAATCTCAATGACAATTCAGGCTTATTGAATCATAATTACATTATTATGCAAGCCCATGCATCTCTTTTATCAAATTCCATCACATTAAATGGGAACAATATCCGTAACCATAATGAAGTTCGGATGTTGGGAGAAAGATGCGATACGCAAATGCACGGCTTATATTTGATGGATAAAGAGCAACGCGTAGATAATTATGTATATATAGAACATGCATATCCGAATTGTCAAAGTAACGAATTATACAAAGGTATACTCGACGATAGTGCAAAAGGGACCTTTAATGGCCATGTGTTAGTTTGTGAACATGCAAGTCAGACGAATGCTTTGCAATCAAACAAAAATATTTTACTTACAGATAAAGCCACTATTAATTCGAAGCCATTTTTGGAAATATATAACGATGATGTAAAATGTTCACATGGGTCTACTATTGGGCAACTTGATGAAACAGCTTTGTTTTACATTCGTTCACGAGGCATTAGCGAACGTACCGCAAAAATGCTACTGATGTATGCTTTTTGCGACGAAGTAATCCAAAAAATAACAATACAAGCGTTACGCGGTCGCTTATCGGATATGGTAAAAAAACGTTTACATGGAGAACTTACCGTATGTGACGACTGTGCGTTACATTGTTCTTCACCTGATTATCATTTCGAGATTGATATTGCAAAGCTATAAATGTTATCCAACAACCTAATTTCTTATTCAATAGATATTTTCATAAATTCTATCGATAACAGTATGCTTTAAACATTTCGAACAAACTAAGAATCATAGTGATATCGGCCAGGCATATAGAAGCTTGAGAACTCATATTATACTATGATTGCAAACGTTATATTTGATTTATTTGGATCTATTATTACAATAGATCTTAATTGATAAATAAAAATTTATCGATTTTGAAATTAAAAACATAGAAGTTCTCAAGCTTCTATAT
>CAYYUE010000119.1:0-7159 GCA_964474745.1 uncultured Bacteroidaceae bacterium
ACATTTTGCACCAACCTAAACGAACATTAAAACCACTGCAACTATTATTGCAGCATATTTTGTCTCACAAGGTCAATAAAAATATTATGTATGATCTAAAAGCATAATACAATAAATGTAAATTATGGAAGATATTAGAAATCAATTTGAGATATTAAATACAACGGTATACGGGAAGCCTCTAGTTTATTTGGATAATGCAGCCACTACACAAAAGCCGAAATGCGTTATAAAAACTCTAACGGATTATTATAAAACATTAAACAGTAATATCCATAGGGGAGCTCATTATTTAAGTGCTACAGCCACAGAAGCCTATGAAGAAACTCGTCAAAAAGTACAATCGTATATACATGCAAAACATGCCCATGAAATAATTTTTACCAGAGGAACAACAGAAAGCATCAATTTGATTGCAGCTTCCTTTGGTAATAGATTTCTTGATTTTGGAGATGAAATTATATTATCAGGAATGGAGCACCATTCCAATATTGTTCCGTGGCAATTAGCGTGTGAGCATAAAGGAGCTCGTTTGCGAGTAATTCCATTTTCCGATGAAGGAGTTTTAGATTTTGATGTATATACATCATTGTTTAATGAACGAACAAAATTAGTTGCAGTAAATCATGTTTCTAATACATTGGGAACCATTAATCCAATCGAAAAAATGATTCGTTATGCACATGATCAAGGTATACCAGTATTGATTGATGGAGCTCAAAGTATTTCTCATATAAAAGTGGATGTACAAAAACTTGATTGTGATTTTTATTGCTTTTCTGGTCATAAAATGTATGCACCTATGGGTGTGGGGGTATTGTATGGAAAAGAATCTTTACTAAATGAATTACCTCCTTATCAGGGTGGCGGAGAAATGATAAAAAATGTTACTTTTGAAAAAACGACCTATAATGAACTTCCATTTAAATTTGAAGCAGGTACACCCTCTGTAGGAGATGTGTTAGGCTTGAAAACTGCAATTGATTTTATCGAATCTATTGGAATAGACGAAATTTTTCGCTACGAAGAGGAATTGCTGCATTATGCAACGGAGCAAATGAAGCAAATCGAAGGTATTCGATTTATAGGTACAGCAAACCAAAAAACTTCTGTTATTTCCTTCTTGTTAGGAAATGCTCACCCTTACGATGTAGGAGCGCTTCTCGATAAACTGGGTATTGCGGTTCGAACAGGACATCATTGTACACAACCGATTATGGATAGATATAAAATTCCGGGTACAGTAAGGGCTTCATTTGCAATTTACAATACAAAGGAAGAAATAAACTTATTTATAAAAGCCTTGCAACGGATTGCTTTAATGTTGCAGTAAACATTAAGCTAAAAATAAAAAAACGCTTTGAAGAGTATTCCTTTAAAGCGTTTTTATGTGTGTATGTTTATTTTTTATCTCTCGTTAAGTAGGTATATCCTTTCATTAACCCAACATTCGCATTTGCAATAAAGTTTAAAACTACTTTACCCTCCTCCGTACTACCATATTTTTCTTGTACAAGTTCTACTGCATGTGATACTTTGAATCCTTTTTGAAAGATATAACGGTATATGTCTTGAATATTATTTACAATCTCTAATGAAAACCCTCTTCTCGTAAGACCTACGGAATTAATTCCTGCGTAGGTAATAGGATAACGCGCTGCTTTTACATAAGGGGGGATATCTTTATCTACCAAAGAACCTCCTGCCGTAATGACGTGGTCTCCGATATGTACAAATTGTAAAATAGCTGTTTTTCCACCTAATATTACATAATCTCCTATAGTAATATGTCCAGCTAGTGTTGCATTATTTGCTAAAATACAATTATCTCCAATAATACAATCGTGAGCTATGTGAACATATGCCATTAATAAATTATTGTTCCCGATTTGAGTTCTTCCTGATGCAGAAGTACCTCTATTAATGGTTACATATTCACGAATCACGTTGTTGTCACCAATATTAACAGTGGTATATTCATTAGAAAATTTTAAATCTTGAGGCACTGCTGCAATAACAGCACCTGGAAAAATTTTGCAATTTTTTCCTATACGTGCACCTGGAAAAATTGTAACATTTGATCCTATCCAAGTATTATCTCCAATTTCTACATCATCACAAATAGTCGTAAAATTAGATATTTCTACACCTTTTCCAATTTTGGCGTTCGGATGTAAATCGTAAAGCTTTGTCAGCATATCATTATTAATTTTTATTTTTAACTATTTGAGCCATCATCGAAGCCGATGAAACTATAGTATTTCCAACATATGCAACACCTTCCATTTGAACAAAACCTCTACGAATAGGTTCTGTCAATCGCATTTTGATAATAAGTGTATCTCCGGGAACAACTTGTTTACGGAATTTTACATTATCAATTTTCACAAAATACGTTGAATAATTTTCGGGATCGGGAATGCTTTTTAAAATCAAAATACCTCCTGTTTGTCCCATACTTTCAATTAATAGAACGCCTGGCATTACAGGTTCTGCAGGGAAGTGACCTTGAAAATAAGGTTCATTCACTGTAATGTTCTTAACTCCCACAATATAGTCACTTCCTATTTCTATAATTTTGTCTACTAATAGGAAAGGATAGCGATGTGCCAAAAAACCTTTGATACTATTTACATCATAAACGGGAGCTTTGTTAGGATCATAAAAGGGAATGTTCAAGTTTGTTGCCATATTTATGTGGTTCTTTATAAGTTTTCCAAATTCAATATTAGATTTATGCCCCGGACATTTTACAATGAAATGTCCTTTTAAATGAATTCCGACTAAAGATAAATCTCCTATAAAATCAAGAAGTTTATGTCGAGCAGGTTCATTTTCAAAATACTTTTGCACATTATTGAGGATTCCTTCACGAACTTCTAATTGCGATACATCTTTGTTGAAAAGTTTTGCTAAGCGCATTAAATCATCTTGTTCGAGTACTTTATTGACAAAAATAAGAGCATTATCAACGTCTCCACCTTTGATTAAGTTTGCTTTTTGAAGAAATTCCAATTCATGAAGAAATACAAAAGTTCGACAATTCGCAATTTCTTTAGCATAGTCATCATCTTCTTCTGAAAAATGGGCTACTTGTTCTCCTAAAACTTTTGTTTTGTAGTCAATATGAGTTAGGACTTTGAATGTGTCAGCCGGAATACATACAATTTCAACTCCTTCTTCTTTATTCGTATACGTTATTTTTTCTTTTATCGAAAAATATTTACGCTCGCAGTTGAGTTCCTCAATACCTACCTTTAAAATTTCATCAACCCAATAACGAGAGCTTCCATCTAAAATGGGGACTTCTTCTCCATCTATTTCGACAAGAACATTGTCTACCTTAAGCCCTGATAGTGCAGAAAGTAAATGTTCAACAGTAGCTACACGAATACCATCTTTAGATAATGTAGTTCCTCTGGATGTATCAGATACAAAGGAAATTAATGCAGGTATTTCTTTTGGGCTCTCTAAGTCGATACGACGAAAAACGACACCTTGATTAAAGGTCGTCGGTTTTAATACAACAGTAACATTTTGACCTGTGTGTAAACCTTTTCCACTGAGTTTTATTTCCTTTTTTAACGTCGTTTGTTTTTCCATAATCGCGTGCAAAAGTACAAAAAATAATTTATATAAAGAAATTAAAATGTAACCTTTTTAAAATCAATGTCGGAATTGTTACAAAGATATTACATTTTTCTTTCTATAAAAATAAAAGTTACTATTGATTTATCGTTTTCTATTGACTAAATATAATTTGTAGTTATCTAGCTTGTATATGTATGCAGCTTGATTTTCGAAACCACTTGTAATATCAGGCCGCTTAAAAACCATGGGATATAGAATATTGGATGAAATAGGAATGTTAGGTTTTTCCCAAAAAGAAGATCCTTTTGTTTGTAGCCCTGTAACAAAATGAATGATAATGTCGTTTCCAATACCTGCATAATCCCCTATAGGTTCTGTTTTATACGTATCTTTAAAGTTATCAATAAAAGACTTATGTATAGGATTATTATAAGCGAGATATGTATTATTTATTGTATGGAAATTTACTCGTTGTAATTGCATATAATATACATCTGTGTATATATCAATAAAGTTTGTAATTGAAATTAGGGTAGGGGTACTTTTTTTAAATGAAAATAATCTGTTTAATAATAAGCTACTGTATGTCTTATTTTTTGCAGGGTTTTGATCATATATGTTTACGACGACATTATTTTGGTCATTTCTTAATACTTGTGTAAGCTTGCTGTTGGCAGCCCAATCGAACAATGTATATTCAATTTCTTTTTGCCCGGATAATTGTTTTTTAAATTCATTATACCAAGGTTTCTCCGATTGTGAGTTTGAATGAATTAAATACAAATGAGGATGCTCATATTCCTTTTTCACAACACTTAAAATGGATTTTACAGAACCTTCTATAGAAGGAGCATATTTGATTACATAAGGATTATTTTTTATAATTTCACCTCGTGTAGTGAGTGGATTGATTATAAAGATTTTATTTTCCTTTGCCAATTCAGCAGCTTTTTCGAAAGAACGATGGAATAGCATCGCAATAATAAAATCTGATTTTGCAATATCATACTCGGAAAACGCTTGTACGACTTTTTCAGGCTTGTCATCAGGTAGATCAACTACATTCAGAACGATATCATATCCTTGTTCTTTCAAGTGATTTAATCCTAACAATATCCCTTCATAAAATTGGATAAAAGAGAAAGATTTATAATCTCTACGTTTTCGTTGATCGATATCAAATTTCGATGTAGAAATTTCTTCCATGTTGTCCAAGAATAAAGGCATCATTAATGTTACATGAATTTTGTTTTTATCAACACGGTCTCGAATACTGAAATTGAATGCTTTGTTAGTATCTTTAATTACATCTGAAGAGATCGTTTCAGATGATTTCGTATGTGAATTTGAAAATGCTTGGGTAGTGGAGGAAGACTCTGAATCTTTATCTTTTAAAGGCACTTTGATTTGCATTCCAACTTTTAATGGAGTATTTTTTAAGTCCGGGTTAAGTTTTTCAATGTCGGATACTGTAGTGTTGAATGTTTTGGAAAGGCTATATAATGTTTGACCCGTTTTTACTTCTACGTATTTATATGTTGAGTTATCGGGAATCTCTTCGGTAATATTACGAATGGGCAACCACACAGTATCTCCAATAGATAGTTTGTTGATATCTGTTTTGATAATTGCATCGTAGTATTTGAGATTATATGCACGGGCTATTGAAAACACCGTTTGCCCTTTTTCGACAACATGTACATAATATGTTTTACCTTTTATGGTCTGTTTAATTTTAGACTTTGCAATGGGTGTTTGACAAAAAACGAATCCTGTTAAACATAAAAAAAATATAAAAGAATATGTTCTTCTCATTGTTGTATGATTTTACAAAACAATTAAACACAACTCTCTGCATACGTAAAGAGTTTACAAAAGTGTATAGTCGTATTTTCTGCTCTTAACGGAAAGTATTATTCCCATTCAATGGTGGCAGGTGGCTTAGAGCTGATATCATAGACTACACGATTTACACCTTTTACTTTGTTGATGATCTCATTTGATATTTTAGCCAAAAAATCATAAGGTAAATGAGACCAATCTGCAGTCATTCCGTCATTAGATTCCACGGCGCGTAAAGCCACTACACTTTCATAGGTACGTTCATCACCCATAACACCTACGGATTGAACGGGAAGCAACATGGCTCCGGCTTGCCATACCTTGTCATAAAGGTTGTATTCCTTTAATCCATTGATGAAGATGAAATCCACTTCTTGTAAGATAGATACTTTTTCAGGGGTAATATCGCTTAATATACGAATAGCTAATCCTGGTCCAGGAAACGGATGACGACCGAGTAAATCTTCTTTTAAGCCTACTTGTAATCCGACCCTTCGCACTTCGTCTTTGAATAAAGAACGTAAAGGCTCTATAATTTTTAGCTTCATATAATCGGGCAACCCTCCAACGTTATGATGGGATTTTATTGTGGCAGAAGGTCCTTTTACTGATATAGACTCAATTACATCCGGATATATAGTTCCTTGAGCTAACCATTTCACATTTGTTATTAGCTTAGCTTCTTCATCAAAAACATCAATAAAAGTTTTTCCAATGGCTTTACGTTTCATTTCGGGATCTGTGATACCTTGTAATGCTTCGTAAAAATGATTTTTTGCATCAACACCTTTTATATTTAGCCCCATGTCTTTGTATGATTCTAAGACACTTTCAAATTCATTTTTTCGAAGTAAACCATTATCGACAAAAATACAATGCAAATTTTTTCCAATAGCTCTATGTAATAAAACAGCTGCTACAGACGAATCAACACCCCCGGATAGACCTAACACGACTTGATCATTTTGTAATTTGCTTTTAAGTTCAGCTATTGTAGAATCTACAAATGATTTTGGAGTCCAGGATTGCTCACAACCGCAAATATCTATGGCAAAATTTTTGAGTATGGTCATGCCATCAAGAGAATGACTAACCTCAGGGTGAAATTGAATTGCATAGGTTTGTTCTCCTTCTATTTGATATCCGGCATATTGTACATCATCAGTACTGCAGATTAATTTGTAATTTTCTGGAATTTTCTCAATAGTATCACCATGAGACATCCATACTTGGCTATGATTCGGTATATTTTTCAACAAAGGATTTGAAGTATCTACATAATGCAAATTAGCTCGACCATATTCACGAATGGATGAAGGAAGAACGTTCCCGTTTCCTATTTTTGCCAAATATTGTGCACCATAACAGATCGCAAGCATCGGTAATTTACCTTTAATGTTCGATAAATCAGGAATAGGAGCTTCGGCATCATTACAAGAAAAAGGACTTCCCGACAAAATTACACCGCTAATATCCGATGTTAATGTTGGAATTTTGTTATAAGCATGTATTTCACAATAAACATTGAGTTCTCGAATTTTACGAGCAATAAGCTGAGTATATTGAGAACCAAAATCTAAGATAAGTATTGTTTGCATAATATTTGTATTCTACGAACTTCAAAAGTACAAAAAAAATGTCAGTTATGAAATTTGTAATATAATAATATTATAGTAAATGTAATTAATGATTTCATTATTAGGATTTTTTACCTTCCAAATTTTTG
>CAYYUE010000120.1:0-6977 GCA_964474745.1 uncultured Bacteroidaceae bacterium
CATTACTTTTCTGTCTGATTATAGAATTTGTTTTTCAACAAATTGAAAAATAAAATCCTTTTTCATTACTTGCAAAGGTACATTTTTATTTGTAGTGGTTAAAAATTCTTTATGTATACCATCATTATGGTAAAAAGAATTGTTTATTTTTCTGAAAAAATTGTATAGGAACATTTTTATACGAAATTTCAAAATAAATCGTTTAAGTAATTAAACAATAGAGACGTTATCTAATTTTTATCTTATGAAATGTTTGAATATAAAAACAAGTATTGGTATGGTATGTTGTTTATGTCTATTATGGGGGTGTAATCCTAAAAAACATCACCTAATGGGCTCATGGTTAGAGGAAGGCACAAAAAATACGTCTGAAGAAATACGCGGATTCACATTAGGTAAAAACGGCATTGCCTCTTCTATAAATACACCTAAACTACAATACAAAACATGGGATATTGATGATGATTTACTCATAATAAATGGTAAAGAAATTCAAGATACTTGTTTCCTTCCCAAATCAGATACGTTACTTATAAAAAGGGTTACTAAAAAAAAATTAATACTTCTTCGAGAAGGTATACGTCATCATTATGTGAAAGAACAATAAAAGCTTTTTATGCCACAATAACAACCCAAAAAATTCGTTTTACGCAAAATAGTATTGGAATATCCAGCATTAATTTGTAGTAATTTAAATATCAATCTAATATGAGAAAAACGGTTATCTTATTTGTTTTTGTTCTCTTATGTGCAACATTTTCTTTTGCTCAAAATATGTCAGCATTGTTTTCATATGCTACTTTTGGTAATCCTAACAACTCTCCTTATATCGAAACTTATATCTCCTTCGATGCGTGGAATTTGAAATTTGTCCCAACTAGTGACGGAAAATTTCAAGCAACGGTAGAGTTAACAATAATTACACGTCGAGATGATTCTATCGTATACGTGAAAAAATACGATTTAAAGAGTCCGGTAATTGATAAAGAAGAAAACAATAATTTTTCATTTATGGATGTACATCGTTTTAGTCTTCCTGATGGAATCTACGATCTGCAAATCTTAATGAAAGACAAAAACACCTCTACGGATCCAATTGAAATAACTGAAAAATTTATTCTATATTACCCTAAAGACAAACCTTCTATATCGTCATTACAACTTATTGCATCTGTAAAACCAACAGTTCAGGAAAATATGATATCACGAAATGGGTATGATATGGAACCTTATATTGAAGAATTTATTCCTAAGGAAATTGATCGTTTAAAATTTTATTATGAAATCTACAATCTTCCGCAAGAAATATCTGAAAACGATACATTCATGACAGTTGCATACGTAGAAGTTAGGGAAACAGGACGAAGAATGAATGCTACAATACGAGGAAGTCGAGAAGTTTCAAAACAAATAATTCCAGTTTTTACAACACTTGATATCAGTCAATTACCTTCAGGAAATTACAACCTCGTAGCAGAAATTCGCAACAAAAATAATGAGACATTATTAATCAAAAAATTTCCGTTCCAGCGTAGTAACCCCAATTTAAGCATTGCTACTGACGATATGTTTGCCTATTCAGGTACATTTGTAGAAAATATCACGGATGAAAAGGAACTTAATTACTACATAGATGCTCTTTATCCAACAGCCTCTGCTATAGAAAAGGAATTTATTTATAATGATATTAAGCAAGCTTCGTTGCAGGAAAAACAAGCTTTCTTCTACAAATTCTGGTTTACCCGATCTGATAATCCGGAAAACGAATGGAAAAAATACCATGAATGGTTAAAATTTGTAGATGCAAATTATTCTCTGCCTCGCAGACTTGGTTATAAAAGTGATAGAGGTCGTGTATATCTGCAATACGGTCCTCCTACTTTTGTTCTGGATGAAAAAAATAAAGTTTCAACTCGAAACTTAAAAGATCAAGGACATATCTATTATTATCCTTACCAAATCTGGCGCTACGACTATATTCCTGGAGACGACGTGCGTCGCTCGTTCGTTTTCTTTGATGAATTCAGAAGTGCCGATTATAAATTACTCCATTCCAACGCAAAAGGAGAGGCTCAAGATATGTTTTGGGAACGCCGCCTTTCTGGAGGTCAATTGGAAGAATGGGTAGAAGGGGAAGCTAAAAAACAATTTGAGAGAGGTTATTAGGCCATGTTTAGTACCTTGCTTTTTTACGGTATATTATTGCCCATTGCATATATGCCTATACGTTTGCTTTATATGATCTCCGATTTTATATATGTTATATTATATCATGTTATCGGATATCGAAAAAAAGTAGTTTTTCAAAACCTGCATAATTCTTTTCCAAATAAAACGAGCACCGAAATCAATCATATCGGTGCTCGTTATTATAGACACTTAGCCGATATTTTTATTGAAACTCTTTTAAATTTGCGTCTCTCAAAAAAAGAAGTGTTGAATCGATACCGTTTTGTCAATCCTGATATCGTTAATCTATACTATGAAAAAGGTCAAAGCGTTATCCTGATGTCTTCTCACTACAACAATTGGGAATACATGATTCTTTGCCTAGAACTACAATTGAAACACCATGGAGTGGGAGTGGGAAAAGAACTTTCAAACAAAACATTAGATCACCATCTAACCAAATACCGCACTCGATATGGAACAGAGGTAGTATATTCAAATCAAGTTCGTAATGCATTTACTTTTTACCAAACACATCATATACCTGTTGCCTATATGATGCTATGCGATCAATCCCCTAATGATATTCATAAATGCTGGTGGACAACATTTCTTCATCAAGATACCGGTGTTATTTTTGGGGGGGAGTATTTCGCAAAAAAATATAACTATCCTGTTATTTATTACGAAGTACAAAAAACAAAAAGAGGTTTTTATGACGTTATTTTCCAAGAAATAACGAACACTCCACAGGCAACAAAATACGGTGAAATTACAGAAAAATATGTACATTTGCTGGAAGAAACAATTATAAAAAAACCAGAATTTTGGTTGTGGTCACACCGAAGATGGAAACATAAAAGACCTAATAATTAGCATGTTGAAAAAAATAGCTATTGTCATTTTGAATTGGAACGGACGAAAATTCTTAGAGCAATTTTTGCCTTCGGTAGTTCAATTTAGCAGTGCTGAGGCTCAAATTGTAGTTGCTGACAATGCTTCTTCGGACGATTCTTTAGATTTTTTACAAAAAAATTATCCACAGATACAACTGATTCAAAATGATAAAAATTATGGTTTTGCAGAAGGCTACAACAGGGCTCTTCGTCAGGTGAAAGCCGATTATTACGTACTCCTGAACTCTGATGTTGAAGTTACCGAAAATTGGATTCGTCCCGTTATTGACATGATGGAAAAAGACGAAAAAATAGCCGTATGCCAACCTAAACTACTATCTTATTATCAACGCGATACATTTGAATATGCAGGAGGTGCAGGAGGATTTATCGACCAATATGGATATCCATTCTGTCGCGGACGTATATTTACATCATTAGAAAAAGACAGAGAACAATATAACAATATTTGTGAAATATTTTGGGCCACAGGGGCTTCCATGTTTGTAAAGGCAAATATTTTTCATCAAATTAATGGTTTAGATGGCGATTTCTTCGCCCATATGGAAGAAATCGACTTTTGCTGGCGTGTAAAAAATGCAGGTTACAGAGTTTATTATTGCCCTGATTCAACAATTTATCATGTTGGAGGCGGTACATTACCACCAAGCTCACCATTTAAAACCTATTTGAATTTTCGAAATAATTTCGCATTGTTATACAAGAATTTAAAAACAAAACAATTAATCGTTGTTCTCCCTATTCGGATCTTATTGGATTTTGTTGCCGCTTTCAAATTTTTAGCCGAAAAAAAACCGAAAGAATTTACTGCTGTTATTAAAGCCCATTGGGCTTTCTACAAATGGATCCCGGCTCTACACAAAAAAAGAAAAACAATTCAACGTACCCACGTATCCCAAATATACAAAGGAAATATTGTTTTTGCGTATTATTTAAGCAAAAAGAAAATATTTTCTCAACTATCGAGAGAACGATTTAGTCAATAGCATTACGATTGTAAAACGAATAAAACAATACAGAACTTCATGGAAAGAAAAGTAAGAGTGCGTTTTGCACCAAGTCCTACCGGTCCGCTACATATAGGTGGTGTGCGTACTGCTTTGTATAACTATTTTTTTGCTAAACAACACGGAGGTGATATGCTTCTCCGCATCGAGGATACGGATCAAACACGCTTTGTTCAAGGAGCCGAAGAATATATTATAGAAGCTTTAACATGGTTAGGGATTCAGTTCGACGAAGGTGTGCATGTTGGAGGAAATTATGGTCCTTATCGCCAAAGCGATCGCAAACCCATATACAAACAATACGCCGATCAATTAATTGAAACGGGTTGGGCCTACTATGCTTTTGACAAAGCCGAAGATTTAGAAAAAATTCGTACTGAATATGAAGCGCAAAAACAAAATTTTCAATATGATTGTAATACTCGTTCCTTCATGCAAAATTCGCTTACTCTTTCAGAAAGGGAGGTAACAGAACGACTGAACTCGGGAGAACCTTATGTAATTCGTTTCAAATTCCCTTCCGATACAGAAATTATTGTAAACGATTTAATCCGAGGCCATGTTCATATGAATTCGAATTTATTGGATGACAAAGTATTGTTTAAATCGGACGGTATGCCGACATACCATTTGGCAAATATTATCGATGACCATACCATGAAAATATCTCATGTGATCCGAGGCGAAGAGTGGTTACCTTCAGCACCGTTGCATGTTATGCTATACAAAGCCTTTGGTTGGGAAGACACCATGCCTCAGTTTGCTCATCTTCCATTATTATTAAAACCTGATGGCAATGGGAAACTTAGCAAACGGGATGGAGATCGTTTGGGATTTCCTGTATTTCCGTTAGAATGGCATGATCCCAAATCAGGTGAAATTTCATCGGGATACCGTGAAAAAGGATACTTTCCGGAAGCTGTAGTAAATATTCTTTCATTTTTAGGATGGAATCCAGGTATAGAACAGGAAATTTTTAGCATGGATGAATTAATCCATTTGTTTTCGTTAGAGCGCATCAGTAAATCCGGTGCCAAATTTGACGTAGAAAAAGCGAAATGGTTTAATCATAAATATATGCAAGCAAAATCGGTTTCGGAAATTACGAATTTATTTATCCCGATACTACAGAAAAAAAATATCGAAACATCTCGCGACTATATTGAAAAAATTGTAGAACTAACTAAAGAACGCATTAGTTTTATAGATGAACTCTGGGAACAAACCGAATTTTTCTTTCAGGCACCCACAACATTTGACCCTATCGTAATAAAGAAGCGCTGGAAAGAAGATACTCCAAACCATTTAAAAAAGATTATCGAAATTATTGAAAACACTCCTTTTGAAAAACAAAAATTACACGATGCCGTTATAGAGAATTATGTGCTCCCTAATCAATTGAATATAGGGCAAATTATGAATAGTTTCAGATTATGCTTGGTAGGTGCGGCTAAAGGTCCTGATTTATTTGAAATTATAACCCTTATTGGAGAAGAAGAAACAATACATAGAATTAAAAAAGGCATTGAAGCCATACAATAACCATAAAAATAGAAAAATATGTCATTAGAAAATCAAGAATCCAACGAAGAAAAACAAACTATTGAAACGCCATCTAGTGAAACCCAAGAAACAATGAAACCTAAAATGCAAGAAGCAGAAAACAAATCATGTAAACACAATTTGCATAAAGGACTTGTTCTGTTAAACATCATTTTACTCATCGGTTTAGTGGTGATGTATATTTTATTTTTTACATCTAAACCCAGTTGTTCAAAACCTGCCAAACAAGGAATGACAACTGCAGGTGGAACCAATTCAAATTTGGCAATCGGATACATCGATACCGATTCGTTAATGTCTCAATATGAATACGCTCTTGAATTGAATAAAAAAGTAGAATATTATGCCCATATGGAAGCCGATTATAAAGATCGTGCCATGAAATTCCAAAACGATTACAATAACTATTTGAAAACAGGAGCTTCTCTCACGCTGACCGAACAAAAAAGAACCGAAGAGTCTTTGAAAAAAAGAGCCGAAGATATTGCAAAACTAGAAGAACGGTTGGTAGGCGAGCGCTCAAAGATAGAAAGTATCATGCAGACAGAACAAAAGAAAATGATTGATGCCGTATATGCATTTATTCGTGAATACAATGCCAACAATCAACAATTCGATGTGATATTGAAAAAATCATTTTCCGAAAGCCCTGTTCTATACATTGACAGTTCTATGGATATTACTCGAGAAGTTATTGACGGATTAAATAAAGAATATAAAAACGTAAAAGGTAAATAAAAACACAATTCCTTTACTTTCGCCATATCCGTTGATATAATGAAACTATTTGTATCTATTTGTTGAATTCTTCATTAATACGAATCGGATGGCATGCGATAACATATGCTTTCAATTTTATATAAGATAAAGAGAATTACACACGGCATCGCCCATCCTCAACAGGAAAATAGTGTAATTTTGGGTAAAAAGTATTTTTTGATTATCAAAAATACAGAAAACTAAAAAAGGATGTAGTAATGATCACTTGCTCAGAACCACATCCTTTTGTTTGTAAAAAGCCTAAAAAACAACCTTTACTATCCTAAAGAGTAAAAATAAAAAAGCTAGCAGAGTTGTATCATTTGTACTTTTAATCATACAACTCTGCGCAATGGCTTTATCTTGAAAACATAATCTTTTCATTATTAAAGATTTTTGTCAGCAAAAATGCCAAGATACCTGCATAAACAACATTGCTAATAAGTGTTATCGCTGTATTTAAGGCATTATAATCGAAAGAAAAGATCGCATTCATGCATTGTACACTATTATATAACGGGATAAAATAAAGAGACATATCGGTTTGAGGGCCTTCACCAAG
>CAYYUE010000121.1:0-6975 GCA_964474745.1 uncultured Bacteroidaceae bacterium
CATTATATTCAACAGCAAAAACTCTGTAGATCACTTTTTCAGATTAGCAAAAGAACTTCGAGAGAATATACCAGAGACAATGAAATATTTTTGTTCTACAGAAAGTATAGCCCTCTATTTACAAAATTATATACAATATAGAAAACGTAAAATATTTTTTGGAACTCAGCATTTTGCAGATCTTATTGATATAATGTCAAAGCATAAAGATGAGAAGTTTTTATTTCCTTGTTCCGACGAAAAACAAACTGAATACACTAAAATGCTTGATAAAAGCAAATTCAAGTATACGAAAGCAACCATGTATCGTTCCGTAGCGAAAGATCTAAAATCTTTCGATTTAAAAAAGTTTGATATGATTGTGTTGTTTTCACCCATAGGAGTACGGTCATTACTACAAAATTATCCGGATTTTTCTGAAGAAAATATTGTTGTAGCTGCATTTGGTGTTTCTACTCATGCTGCATTAGCTGCTGCTGGAATTAAACTTACGGTTGCGGCTCCTACTAAGGCTTCTCCTTCCATGGCTATGGCAATAGAGAATTTTATATTAGGAAAACAACAAGAAGCTGTCGTTGTGGCAAAACCAGCGTCATTACGTAAAACCATTGTAGGAAAGAAAACAGGAGTACGTAAAACAAAATCTGTGTTTACAAGCAAAAGTAAATACAAACAGTTAATGGAAGAGAAAAAAGCAAAAGCTGCGGCAAAACGTAAAGAGCGTTTAGAAGAAAAAGCTAAAAAACAAGCCGAAGCTGCTGCAATGGTGAATATGGCTGCTTCCGAAAATAATTCTATAAATGAATCCAATAACTTAGATTAAGAATATCTGTTAAGAATAAGGAAAGAGACGTTTACAGACGTCTCTTTTTTATATTACATTAATGAAAAACACATTTAGGAAATATGAGAGATTGTGTAGCTGTAAATTGATAGATACACTTTTCGATTCGGGATATAGAATTATGGTATACCCTTTTAGTGTATATTGGTGTGTTTGTGAAACAACTACAATACCTTCTCAAACCCAAGTGCTTATAGGAGTCTCAAAGCGAAAATTTAAACATGCGGTAGATCGGAATAAAATAAAACGATTGATTCGAGAATGCTTTCGATTACATAAGCAGGAATTATATATTTATCTTATTGAAAATAATTGTAAGATTTTAGTTTCTATAAATTACATACATGGAGAGATCCCTTCCTATTCATTTCTTGAAAAAAAATACCTTAAAATGTTGACCCTGTTAAAAGACGATATACGGCGGAAGATTGTCGAAAAAGAAAATAAAGATTTACTTGATGTAAGACCTCAAATTGATAATATGAAGGATTGTTGAGAAGGGAGTTGCGGAATGTAATAAAACGGAAAATAAAATTGTACGATATCAATTTATAAAGTTTGGCTAAGGTATATATAAAAAAGTAGATTCGAAGAAAATGCTATTGAAACAAACTATGAAGAAAGTAAAAATATTACTACAGTATTTTTTTGTTGCGTTGATACGTTTGTACCAAACCTGTATATCTCCATTTACACCGCCTGCGTGTCGTTTTACACCTACTTGCTCCCAATACGCGTTAGAAGCGATTCGCAAATATGGTCCTTTTAAGGGTTTGTGGTTAGCGATAAAAAGATTATTGAGATGCCATCCATGGGGTGGAAGCGGTTATGATCCAGTTCCATAGGAATAGTTTTGAAAGAAATTATGATCTTATTTTCGAATCTTCAAATTAGTTAGAAAATATCTGCAAGGTTAAATCCCAATGTGAAAAATAAAGCCATATTATTGAGTTCATTAGTTGACTTATAACTGCTTATATGATATGCATAGCCTAATCCAAATTGAATTATTTTGTTGAGCGTATATAAATTGTTAATATAAATGGCAGGTTCCAGAATTCCTCTTTCAGGAGCTTGAATTTGAATATCTTGAACAGAAGTAAGTCCTCGTGAGCTCCCAATAATCGAATTGAGTTGTAAACTAAGCGTAGGTTTCGAGTATTTTGTGCTCCAGAATTGCTTTGTACTATGAAAAGCGATACAGACATTCGCGTATTCGGTTGAAGTAAATGAATAGGGGTGAAGTGTTAAAAAGGAATGATGGAAGAAGTACCAAATATTTTTTGTTCCGATAGTGTTGAATAACCGGCTGTAAGGAGCTCCTTTGGTAACGTATCCTAGAGAAGCAAACAGAGACAATGACCCATAATGTTGACACATGATTTGTTGCTGATATTCAATAATAATACGGTTGAATTCGGTTTGAGCATCAAATAGAGAAAAACCACGAGTGTATTCCATCTTAATCTCAGGTTGGCTGAAGGAGTTTAAATTAAATTCAAATTTGGGTGTGCGAATTCGATTTTGTTTATACTTCCAATTCAGCTGTAGCGTTAATTCGGCAAAGTCGGTTTCGTTTGCAGGCTTTTGGTTCGATTTTTCAGGAAAAATAAGTTCTGTATTTGTAAACAAATCACCTTCGCGGGAATAACGAAAAACTAAACTCCCTTTTAAATAAGGGATTATGGGCATGTTGATGCGTGCTTCGGCACGACGGACGGACTGAAAACGATTTAATGTATAATCGATATTGCTGGAAAAATGAAATAGGTTGTAACTTCCCAATTGAGTATTTGCAGCGGCGATAATATCTTGTATATATTTTAATTCGACAGAATAATTTTTATATTGATCCAAGTAGAAATTAAGATTTCCGCCGTATTTCCATCCATGATCCTGTACACCGTAACCGAAATACCCTCCAATCGACATCCAGCGAACCAGCCTGCTGTTTGTTTCCAAACCCAACCCCCAGCGAAAATGTTCGTAACCATTATATGAAACAAGGCGATTCAAATTTATGTCGAACATTTTTATTGAAATTCTCCCTGTCGAATATGCCGAAAGCCATTCAATTAACCGGTCTAATGAAAGGTTTATGTTTTCTCGTTTCAATTCCGCATTTATTGAATCGTACAAACGAAACGTATTTTTTTCCTTTAAAGAAAGAGTGTCACGAAATTGATTCCAGAAACGGTTATCTTGTTCCGTAGCAAACTCATCGACTTCCATTACAACATCCGAAAATTCGCGGCGTTTTATCATCGGGTTTATCAAAACATTGGAAATATCGTTTTGAGTGGTAAAACGAGCAACTAAATGTTTTTCCTTCGACAATACGACTCCCAGTTCAAAATAATATTGTTTCGGAAACCATATGTTTCCGGAGTCTCGATGATATGAATGTTTAATCTGGAAAATTAAATCCGATTCATTTTCTTTTTTTGGACTTCCTCCAATGCCGATACTGAAACTGGATGCTGTTGAATTGGTGTCCTTATGTAGATTCATGTTAATAAGTGAAGAATTGTTCTTTAAAACAGGTTCTGCAATTACATTTTGAATAGCATAACGATCAGTATTAATAAATAATTTACCTTTCAATCCTTTGAAATTGGTATGCATTAACGGTCGAAAACTAATGCCAAACAGCGTGTCGGGTCCAGCCAATATCGTATCTTGTATCTCAAAATAATATCGTTTAAAGGTGCCTTTGCTGATAGGGTTAATGTAAGATGTACCTAAAATGGAAATTCTATTTTTGTAGAACGATGCCGATTGCATTTGAGTAAGAATCAGAGAAAAAATAGGATTTTTAGTTCCCACAGTACGTGAAGCAATAACTGTTTCATTGATTTTGTTCGGAGAGCGGTATTTATATTCGTTGACACTTTCTGTAAAAAACAAATAGGTGCTGTCTATAACAGAATCAAAAAAAGCATAATCAGATACAGAGTCAGATAAAGAAGATTCTAGAATTTGTTTTTTAATAATGGCTTTTTCAGCTTCATTTCCATCAAATGCTACTTCAATAATTGCTTTGTTGTATGAAAAATACTTGAAGCTGTTGAGATTCATAAAATCATTTGATTTTCGATTGTTTATAACCTCCTGAATAATACGATCTGCTGGATTTATTCCCGGTTTAATTACAATTTCGGGCAACAGTCTCGTATCATGCTCTAATTCGATGGTAATTGTTTTTTTATTGCCAGGAACCTTGTAAACGAGATCTTTATAACCCATACATTTAATATAAAGTGTTTCTACTGAACCTTTATCATTAATGCTAAACTTACCATTAATGTCGCTGATAGTTCCTTTTTTTGAGTTGTTAATAAGTATGTTGGCGAAAGCAATAGGGTCTTTTGTCTTTTTATCCCTAAGTGTTCCCATAAGCGTTGTTTGTGCTGTAATGCAAAGGGATTGTAGTATAATAATCAAGTAAAAACAAATACTTTTTTTATTCATGGATGTAGTAATAAATAAGTGTTATATCATATGCAAAAGTAATAATTTTTTCAATAAAACAGCTTCAACTATATGTAGAAGCCTTATTATATATTCCTAGTGTAATTTGCTTGAACGACTATTTAATAGGTTTAAAAATGCTGTTTTATTACGGTGATGTTATTTATGATCATTGCGGGCATGAGACGTATACTTGTTTTCTCTAATTTGTGAAAAAAGAAATTTGAGAACTACCGAAAATTGAAAAAAAAGACGTAACTTAGCTTTTTCAAAAGTGAATACGTATATAAAATAAAATAAATTGTGAGTGAAATTTTGAATCTGAATCCGAAAGAGTTATGGGAAAATTTTTATACTTTAACTCAAATTCCTCGTCCTTCCAAGCACGAACAAAAAGTGGTAGCTTATTTGGTCGAATTTGCTAAGAAGCATAATTTGGAATACAAAATAGACGAAGTGGGTAATGTAATTATGCGTAAACCTGCCACAAAAGGTATGGAAAATCGTAAAGGTGTAATATTGCAGGCCCATATTGACATGGTACCTCAAAAAAACAATGATAAGGTACATAATTTTGAAACAGATCCTATTGAAACTCGTGTTGTTGACGGTTGGGTTCGTGCTAACGGAACTACTTTGGGAGCTGATAATGGAATAGGAGTTGCTGCTGCTATGGCTGTATTGACTTCAAAAACATTGGTACATGGTCCTGTAGAAGCTCTGTTTACGATTGATGAAGAAACAGGTATGACCGGTGCATTTGGTTTGAAACCGGGAGAACTGAATGGTGATATTTTATTGAATTTAGATTCCGAAACCGAAGGTGAGCTATATGTAGGTTGTGCTGGAGGTATCGATGCTACCGTATCTGTCGATTATAAAACAGAAGCTGTTCCTGCAAATCATTGTGCCTACAAACTTTCGGTAGGCGGTTTAAAAGGGGGGCATTCAGGAATGGATATTATTTTAGGCAGAGGTAATGCGAATAAAATTTTATTTCGTTTATTGCGTTGGGTTGCTGAATGTGGTATTCGCATTGTTTCTGTTGACGGAGGAAGTTTACGCAATGCCATTCCAAGGGAAGCTTCGGCTGTATTTGTAATGCCTGTAGAGCATAAAGATTGTATTTTGAAAGAATTTGATAGGGTAGCAGCTGATGTTGCAAAAGAATTGGAGTGGGTAGATGAAGGATTTGTAATGAAACATGAAGCTGTTGAGATGCCTATAAATGCTATGACAATAGCCGATACAAATCGTTGTATTGAATTAATATATGCTTCTCCTGAAGGAGTGGTACGCATGAGTGACTCGATGTCCGGATTAGTAGAAACATCGTTAAATTTGGCTATTGTAAAAACTGCTGAAAATCAATTTATTATTAAATCTTTATTGCGGAGTTCTGTAGATTCGGCTAAAGAAAATTTGGCTGAAACATTGGTTTGTATCGCCGAGCTCGCTGGCGGTACATGCGAACTTGCTGGTGGGTACCCAGGTTGGAAACCAAATATGAATTCGCCAATATTGAATACCATGAAAGCGACTTATCATAAACTTTATGGGAAAGAACCAGCTATTATGGCGATCCATGCGGGCTTAGAATGTGGCTTGCTGGGAGGAACTTATCCTAATTGGGATATGATTTCCTTTGGCCCCACTATTATGAATCCTCATTCGCCTGATGAACGAGTGAATATAGAAAGCGTTGATAAATTTTGGGAGTATTTGAAAGAAACACTGAAAAATATTCCAGTAAAATAGAAAGTTTTGTTTTTTTTAAGTTTGGAGTACAAATATTAAGAACAAGTTTATATTCTTGTCTCGAGGTAGTTGTACTCCATTTTTTTAGTTATTCTTTTCAAGATACTCATTTGCTATAGAAATATGTACTCAAAAATAATACAATAATAAATCCTAGTTTTAATGAAAATTGAATAGCAGTAAAATATTCAGATAGGATACATTCCTGTTATAAAAATAAATAATAAGGGGAAGAATCTAAAGGTTCAAAATACAATAGAATTCAAATCTTCTATTATTGTGGAGCTGGGCGGAGTCGAACCGCCGTCCAAACAAGTAACAAAATTGTTTTCTACATGCTTATTCTTTGTTTATTTTTCGAGTTTAAGCCGGACAAAGACACCCAAGATAAACCTTATCTCCTAAAATTTCATGACAACATTGGAGCGCTGTTTTCACTATCCCATTCTCACGAGCACTTCCTTATCGACAACCGATGGGCGAGGTTCTCGGGAAATGTCTTGTTTCAGCACCTAGTGCCAAAATAATGCTAGTCTACTGTACTTCGACTACGCAGCAAGAGCGTAATTATTTTCGCCAATTATTGTTTTGCACCCGTTTTCAAGGCTGCTGATGCGTGAGCCTGCATGCTTACAAATCCATTATCCTTGCTGTCAAAACCGGTCAGCCCCAATAAGATTTGTAATATAACATTCGTCGTTGTATGTGTTGTTAGCATATACAAAAAAAGCTCTCAACGTGAGAGCTTTGGCGGTCCGGACGAGACTCGAACTCGCGACCCCATGCGTGACAGGCATGTATTCTAACCAAACTGAACTACCGGACCATTATTTCTTAGAACTCTTACTTCTTTGTGTATTTGAGGATGCAAAGATACGAATATTTTTAATATGAACAAATTT
>CAYYUE010000122.1:0-6962 GCA_964474745.1 uncultured Bacteroidaceae bacterium
CTATTCCTGAAAAGGTATAGGTCATTATGAAAAGTACTTGGAAATAAAAAGATTACTGTATCATGAAAAAAAAGACAATATATTCGTAAAAAAAATGTACTTTTGCAAGTTATTTGGTTTTATTATGCTATTCAAGGATATTATCGGACAACGGGCGTTGATAAATAAGCTTATTCAAATTATTGATAGAGGTCATATTAGTCATGCTCAGTTGTTTTTGGGTAAAAACGGTTATGGTAGTTTGGCACTGGCATTGGCGTATGCACAATATTTGAATTGCATAAATAGAGTTCATTATCAAGACATTGACTTAGAAACACAACTTTTAGCAGATTCATGCGGAGCATGTCCTAGTTGTAAAAAATACCAACAGTTGGTACATAGCGATTTGCATTTTGTTTTCCCGAATACGACTACTAAATCGGTAGATAAGGAACCTTCGTCGAAAAATTTTATCGATGATTTCCGAACTTTTATGTTGGAAAAGAAATTATATGCTGGATTGGATTCTTTTTTTGAATATTTAGGAGTAGAGAATAAGCAAGGGGCAATAAATGTGCGTGATGCGAATGAAATTATTCGAATATTGAGTTTGAAGACTTATGAGTCCAAATATAAGATTATGGTGATTTGGATGATTGAAAAATTGAATATAGCCGCCGCTCCCAAATTACTTAAGATATTGGAGGAACCAACAGAAAATACGGTATTTTTATTGGTTTCGGAAAATCAAGATAGAATATTGCCTACCATTCGTTCTCGCACACAGTTGGTGAATGTAAAAAAAATAGATACGAGAAGTTTGAGTCGAGAATTGTTAAAACATGCTCAAATTTCGGAAGAAATGGCGGATAAGGTAGCTGAGGCATCGGAAGGTGATTACATACACGCATTAAGCTTGATCGATAAAACCGAACAAGAACGTCTTTTTGCCGAATATTTTGTAACTTGGACGCGTCAACTTTTTAAATTGCAAATGCAATCTTTATCTAAATGGGTAGAAATAATCAGTGCTTTAGGTAGAGAACAACAAAAGCAATTTTTATATTATGCACTGGAATCATTTCGGGCTTGTTATTTGAAAACAGCTGCAAATGTGGTTCTGAACTATCGTTTGGATTTTGGCGATGAAAAATTCAATACTTTTTTTCCGAATATGGTTACAAAACACAATATTGAATTGTTGGAAGAAAAAATAAATAAAACTATATATTCCATTGAACGCAATGCATATGCTAAAATTGCTTTTATGGATTTGTCTTTTTCAATTAGTAAACTACTAAAAAATAATGCAACAAATGGAGGATAATACAAAACAAAACGAACAAGAAATAGATACCAATCCTGATCATATAGAAATGGCTCCCACATCGGTGAAGACGACCAAGTCTGAGATTATAAAGAAAGATGTTTTTGATTATGATGAAGAAGAAGAACGAAGTGTTCGAACTCAAGATTCTTTGACAGATCCGTATACGGAACCGGATCCTAAAATACCTGGAACGAGTTATGTGGAACCCGTTTTTTTGTCAAGAGGATGTAATCGCTGTCCGGAATCGTATAAACCTATTTCAGAAACAGAATTGAGTAGTTGTTGTAAATTAGACGCGAAAAATTGGATGAAAGATATCCGCCCTACTCATGAAACCATGTTTGATATTGTAGAAGTACGATTTAAAAATAATAGAAAAGAATTTTTTCGACTTCCTGACGGTTTGGAAGTCGTAGAAGGTGATGTGGTAGCTGTAGAGGGCGCTCCCGGACATGATGTAGGTATTGTAAGTATGACAGGTGAATTGTGTCGTTTGCAGATAAAAAAACGCAAAATAGATATCAGTTCAGATACAATTAAACGCCTATTTCGTCGTGCTAAAAAAAGTGATATTGAAAAATGGGCAGAAACAATACAAGAAGAAAATCGGGCATTGTTGAAAACTCGTAAGATATGCGATGATTTGAAGCTGCAAATGAAAATTAACGATGTTGAAATTCAAGGAGATCATTCCAAAGCTATTTTTTATTATACAGCTGAAGAACGTGTTGATTTTCGAAACTTAATAAAAGTACTTGCCGAAGAATTTAAAGTACGCGTGGAAATGAAACAAATCGGCATTCGCCAAGAGGCCGGAAAAGTAGGGGGGATAGGTACTTGCGGACGGGAATTGTGTTGCTGTACGTGGCTGACAAATTTTCAATCTGTTACTACGAATGTGGCTAAAACACAGCAAATACTACCCAATCCGCAAAAATTGGCCGGACAATGTGGAAAATTGAAGTGTTGTTTAAATTTTGAATATGATGTATACGTGGATGCGTTGAAAAATTTCCCGCCTGCTAATACGAATATTCGAACAAAGAAGGGATTGGGATTGTACCGGAAAACGGATGTTTTGCGCGGTTTAATGTGGTATTCCTATGAAGGGGAAAACGATATGTATGCGATTCCCGCCGAATCGGTAAGAGAGATTATTGAGATGAATAGTAAGCAGCAGTATCCCGAAAAGCTGGAAGACTATCAAACGGAATTGATGTCGGCTTCAGCCTTAATAGAAGATATTAATCCTGAATATGAAATGGAACTCCGTATGCTGGCTGATACGACTGATTCGGGAGACTCCTCAAAACTTGCATCGGATAGAGAGGATCAGAATAATTCGCGAAGGAGCGATAATGGTAATCGTCGGAACAATACCAACGGAAATGCGAGCCGACAAAACAATGGACATCGTTCCGAAAATAAACGGTATTCAAATGTAAATGCAGCGAGGAATACAGGAGGTGATAGATCGGGCCAGAATGGAAATCGGAATCAACATGAAGACAATAAACCCAATGATGGAGGCAACAGGTCTAATAAAATTGTAAATAAAGCAAGGAGCAATAATAGTGAGAGCAAGGAAAATCCACCGCCACAAAAAAATAATAAAAATCATGAATAAATTGAAATGTACTTTATTGCTAGGTTTACTACTTGTATTGGGAACAGCTTGCGATCGTTCTGTTTTTTTTGACGAGCATAAACATTTGAAAGAAGATTGGAATATGTCCGAAAAAATTATATTTAATGTAAATGTGGAGCAAGCGGATTTACCTCATATCTATAATTTTTTTGTTGATCTTCGCAACACGCACGAATATTCTTATTCAAACGCGTTTTTGTTTATCAAAACATCATTTCCCGACGGCGGTTTTGCTCAGGACACATTGGAATGTCCGTTAGCAGATCCTTCGGGTAAGTGGTATGGTAAAAAATCAGGCAACCATATCGATAATAGATATTATTTTCGTAAAAATATCGTTTTTCCTCAAGCAGGTATGTATCAATTTGAATTTATCCATGGAATGCGTGATACGAATGTAGTGGGAATTGAAGATATTGGATTGCGAATAGAACGAATTCAATAATATTTTTAGATACATCCTAAAAATGTAAGACAAACAAATATGAATGTTGTAAGTCTCTTACAACGACTTGAAGATAAATATTATGGCACAAAATAGAGGGAAACAAAAAGGTGTAAAGGAAGGATTTAAATATAAAACGTTGTGGAAAGTTTTTCTGTTGGGATGGATTGTCATACTCCTTTTTTTTGCAATGCTTTCATTTGGATGGTTAGGGTTTATGCCTTCGTTTGAGGAACTGGAAAATCCCAAAAGTAATTTGGCTACGGAGGTATATTCATCTGATGGAGAGATTTTAGGTTTTATAGGTGTTGAAAATCGTTCGAATATTTATTTTTCAGATTTATCTCCTAATTTGATCAATGCACTCATTGCGACCGAAGATGTGCGATTTTATGAACATTCGGGTATCGATTTTCGGAGTTTGTTTCGTGTTTTAGGAAAAACAATCATAGGTGGCGATCGTAGTTCCGGTGGAGGAAGTACGATTACACAGCAATTAGCGAAAAATCTTTTTCCTCGTGAACGCAAATCGAAATTAGGAGTGATCCATTCTAAATTGAAAGAATGGGTGGTTGCAGCCAAGTTGGAACATAATTATTCGAAAACTGAAATTTTGGCGATGTATCTGAATACGGTCGATTTTGGAAGTAATGCATTTGGTATTAAAACGGCAGCCAAAACTTTTTTTGATAAGACCCCTGCAGAACTTTCTATTGAAGAGTCTGCAACGTTGGTAGGATTATTGAAGGCTCCAACGACATATAGCCCTGTTTTGAATCCTGAAAATTCTAAACAACGCAGAAATGTAGTTATGTACCAAATGATAAAAGCTGGTTTTCTTTCTCAAGAAGAATATGATGATCTGAAAGAAAAACCGATTGATTTATCCCGATATACACCTCAGACGCATAATGAGGGTACGGCCACTTACTTGCGAGAATATATTCGTAATTATATGAAGGATTGGTGTAAAAAACACCAGAAACCGAATGGGGATAACTATGATGTACATAAGGATGGTTTAAAAGTATACACCACAATAGATTCTCGTATGCAGCGATATGCAGAACAAGCGGTTACGGAACATTTGGGCAAAGAGTTACAGCCTGCATTTTACAAGGAAATGAAAGGTCGAAAGGATGCTCCGTTTGTGAATATCTCGAAAGAGCAGATAAATACCTACGTTACTCAGGCTATGAGGCAATCTGATCGATATCAAAATATGAAAGAAGATGGGTATAGTGAGAAAGAAATACGGGCGACGTTCGACAAAAAAGTAAAGATGCGTGTGTTTACCTGGAAAGGTGTACGCGATACAACGATGTCGCCTTGGGATTCATTGCTTCATTATAAATATTTTTTACACACGGGGTTAATGTCTGTGGAACCGGGAACCGGTTTTGTGAAGGCATACGTGGGTGGAATTAATTATAAATATTTTAAATACGATAACGTTACGCAAGGACATCGGCAAGTCGGCTCTACGTTTAAACCTTTAGTATATACGATGGCTATGCAGGATGGGAGTTTTTATCCGTGTACGGAGGTGCCTAATTCGGAAGTTTGTTTTGAAAATGCCGATGGATCGGATTGGTGCCCGAAGAATTCTACGGATGCTCGTAAAGATGAAATGGTAACGTTGAAATGGGCGTTGGCAAATTCGGTAAATTACGTTTCAGCTTATTTGATGAAGCAGGGATCTCCCCAAATTGTTATTGAATTGGCGCGTCGGATGGGAATAAAGAGCCCTATCGATCCTGTTCCAGCAGTTTGCTTGGGAACTCCCGATTTATCGGTTTATGAGATGGCTGGAGCTATGGCAACGTATGCTAATAAAGGAGAATATGTGGAACCGATTATCATCACCCGTATCGAAGATAGTAAAGGTATGGTATTGGAGCGTTTTGTACCACAACGCAACGAAGCCATCAGTGAACAAACGGCTTATATGATGTTAGAATTGATGAAAGGCGTAGTGGAAAGTGGTACAGGTGTTCGATTGCGTTATAAATATGGATTGAATTATCCGATAGCCGGAAAAACAGGAACTACACAAAACAACTCTGATGGTTGGTTTATCGGCATAACACCTAAAATGGTAACCGCCATATGGGTAGGAGGGGAGTTGCGTTCAATACATTTTCGTTCTACGGCATTAGGCCAAGGTGCCAACGCTGCTTTACCAATATGGGCTTTGTATATGAAAAAAGTATATCAAGATAAGTTTATTAATTTTTACAAGGGAGATTTTGATAAACCTAGTGTTCCTTTGGATATAGAAATGAACTGCGATAAATTTCAGCAAGAGGTACAACAAGAAGGAAAAACGTATTGGTTTTAATTCTGTATTAGGTAGAGGCAAAACGTCTTCACAAATAAAATTGTATTTATCTGTGAAGACGTTTTATGTATATTTTAATAAATGATTAATTTAAAACAACTTAGTGTGAATCATTTATTGAATGTAAAATATTTTCTTTTATTTTTTTTAAAAATCATATTAAGTTCAATAAAAAATAAGTACTTTTGTATACCTATATTGATAGATATTTGTAACAATAAATTGATAGATACGAAAGTATGAGAATGGACAAGTATATCGTTAATTTATATAAGGAAGGATTGAATCATGCGATTTAAACTTATATTGGAAATTAATAAAAAAGCTTTTGGAAATATATTACCTATAAATTACCAGTATGCCCAATCAGCGGTGATTTATAAAATATTATCAAAGGCAAATGAACAGTACGCTGAATGGTTGCACGAAAACGGTTTTCAGTTAAAAAGCGGTAAACGATTTAAATTATTTACTTACTCTCCCTTCAAAATCGAAAAGCGTGATGTATTAAAAGAAAGTGAACGTATTGTTATTCACAGTGAAACTGTGGAATGGCAAATATCGTTTTTGCCGGAAAAAAGTACCGAAAAATTTATTCAAGGCTTATTCGTAAATCAGGTTTTTGAACTGGGAGATAGACGCTCTGTTGTGCAGTTTAAGGTGAGGAATGTAGAAATATTGGCATCGCCTGAATTTTCGGAAGATATGTATTTTGAAACCATGTCGCCGATCTGTATACGTGATTTGCGTGAGGATGGTAGCACAGAGTACCTTTTACCTACTGATAATCGTGTTTTTAAAGCCATACAAAAGAGTCTTTCAGCTAAATACGAATCGCTTTATGGAAAACCTTTCGAAAAACCTTTTGGTATTACTTTTAATGTTTTGTCTGAACTCAAACGGAAAGCTGTTACTATGAAATCTGGTTCTTTTGATCCGATCCGGATTATTGGCTATAAATGTAAATTTCAGTTGAAAGCCCCTGTAGAACTTATGAAAATTGCCTACGAAAGCGGCATCGGAGAACAATGCAGCGTGGGGTTTGGGTGTGTAAGGGAGTTGAAAAGTGAAGGAATTAATGATATAAAAATATGATACGAGAAATAATAATAGACAAAACAGATAATTTTTGGATAGATAACGGAATAGTTGCTTTGTATAAAACACTGAGAAGTATTTCTGAGTTTGATTCAAAATGTAAGTTTGTACTTTCTTC
>CAYYUE010000123.1:0-289 GCA_964474745.1 uncultured Bacteroidaceae bacterium
CCTCTTTGATATCAGGAATAACATGAATTTTTTGAGCAATTATATGCTCATCCATCGTTTTATAAAAATCTTCTTTGATATTGTTCAAACATTTTTCAATTAAATTATGAGTTGAAGTTTTATTAGGGTTTGGAATTTCAAAAACAATTTGTCATTTTTCTCCAATATCTTCGTTTATCTCAAACTTTTTATCTTTATGATTGTATTTAAAATATTTACAAATAACTTCTTTGTTAATTTTGTCATATTGTATGAAAGTAAATCCATTAGAGAATGCTTTACTATCTTC
>CAYYUE010000123.1:299-6940 GCA_964474745.1 uncultured Bacteroidaceae bacterium
GGTACTTTATTTACCAATATTGCCCCTTCGTTCACAAGTGACATACGAGAACGAAGGGGCAATATTGGTAAATAAAGTACCTGAAAAACCTGTTTGTGTTATTGTTTGAGACTCATGAACATGCCCAACAAGCAGGACATTATAATCTTTATTTATATGTCCAGTAATAACGCTTTGTTCTAAATTAAACCAATCTAATGGGTGGTGCATTAAAGCAATTTTTACATCACAATCTTTAATGTATTCCGTACAGCGCCTTAATGATTCTTCTCCTAAAACTAAGTAATTTTTATCATCATCGTTATAGCAACGCCACGCTGAATTTAAGCAAGCAACACCTATCTTTTCTCCAGCTGTATTATAAACAAAAGCATTCCCTAAAAAAGAAGAATATTTACTTTCTATTCCATCATATAGTTTCTCATTGAATTCCGAAAAAGGAATATTGCGTTTAACTCCTTCTCTTTCGTTGTTGTCTAATATTTCCTTTAAGGAAATTAGGATATTATTGTATGTTTTATAGTATTCTCTATTCCCGAGTTCACTTCTTTGGCTATCATTGCTTCTAATCATATCGTGATTGCCAGGTACAATCAGAAACCTTTCGAGCGGAAAAACTAGTTCGTCGCAGATATAGTTAATAACTTCTTCTTTAAATAATTCGAATGATTTTTTTGATTTGTCAAAGTTTAAATTTCCTTTATCTATTAAATCGCCAGTGCAAACAATGATAGTTTGTTCTATATCAATGTTCAGTTCTTTAATTTTTTCAATGAATGCTTTTTTCACGAAGTCTTTCCAATCTTTTAGGTTTTTTTCATTCAAATGAAAATCCGATAAGTGTATTATTTGTACCATAGTACTATAATTTATTTCTGTATATTTCGTTTTGCAATATCTAATGCTTTATCAGATATTTCTTTATCTTTCTCTATTACTGCAGTAACTTGGTCGGCAAACCAAAGCGTAAGTAGTTTTTCGAGGTCTATTTGTAAAACCTCTGCAATAAGTGAATTTTGTTGTTTTTTGCTCGGTGTTCATGCCGCATCCTATTTTACAATAGGTTGTATTATCCCTGTCCAAAGCAGTTGTTACACGACGTTGGAACAACCCTTAATTTTATTTGCAAATAAAATATTCGTATATCTTATACTGAACATTTTTTTGCAAAATTACATTTTTTTTTCATAGTATATGCTATTTTGATTTTTAAAAGTAAATTTACTTTTTGAATGAAGCTTGTGTAAATCTCTTCAATTTATGATGGATCTACTTTAGCAAATAATCCTTCATAAAATTTTGATATGATAGTTTGTTTTATACAGAGTAATATTTAATGGGTATTTCATGCCGAACAAGTAATTGTCTTGTTTTCTTCAAGATGGTTTCAATGTGATTTTTTCAAAATGGAACACACTTGAAATATCTCTGTATATGACTTCACCATCTTTTCGAGAATGAATAGAGATCATCCTCAAAATAAACCGTATTGTCTATTTCTGTTGGTTTTAAGGGCGTAATACCTGAATTATATCTTTTGAATATCTCTTTTTTAACGAACTCTTCTACATCTTCATTGATCCCTGTGCGAGAATGGAAACGAAATTCGATGATTCTTATTTTCGTATCTCGAAACAAATCTTGTAATTGAGAATCAATATCCTTATAAAATTTATTGGCGATGCCTGTGTTTCCTAACTTCTGAAGCCCATTTTTTTTAAGTTTAAGTTCATTGTTTTTATCCTTTAAAATAGTTTGATACCTCTGTATACCATCGGTAGTTTCAATTTTATCGGAATTTCTAAAATATGCTAAAGGAGGAATTTCTGTGCCCGGAAGAATACTTTTAATAAAGTAAGACGCTTTTTCATCATCCTAAACATAGTTTCTTTGATAAGAAGGCTTAAAATCTGTATTTTCAACTCGCTTTTGGTTGTAAAACAGACTATCAATAGACATTACTTTTGCCTCTATTTTTATTTTATCCTCAAATATTTTTTTATATCCATGACTTTACAGTTCTACATATCCTCCAATCCCAAACAAACCGTTTCAATCTGGTACTTAGGTAACACCTTGTTTTTAAGGTGTCCAGCCTTCGCTGTCAGTAGTTCCGGCTTGAAATTTTTCTTTTGCCGTTTTACTTCGACTGCTACCGCTTGATTTTTCTCCAATTTCAAGGCAACAATATCAATTTCGTTTTGATTGCCTTTAGGTTCCCACCACGAACCGATGGCACGGTATTGAAAACTTTCGGCAAATTGTTGTTTGAAGTACAGCTCCAATATTTTACCTGAATAAGTCGGATAATCCGATTTGATGATGGACTGTAAGCCAACAAAATTCTTTATTTCTATCAAGGAGCGATGACGGTCGAAATAGTTGAACCAAAACCGGATAAAGTTGTCCTGTATTTCGTAACGAACAGTTTGACTTCCTTCTTTTGCCAATATCGGACGTTGGCGGATAATAATATTATAGTCCTCAATTAATCGCTTGATTTGTCCGCCTATGCTTTTATCTCCCAATGCGGTTTCTATTTCAGGCTGTGTATTAATACCGCCCGAAATGGCGCTTAGGATAGAGAAATACGTAGCATAGTTTTTTCCGAACTCTTCTATCAACAAGTTTTTTCCTTCATCGGTAAAGGGAGAGTTTTCTCGAACCGTAAATGCAATCATTTCATCTATAGTCAGATTGGTGTTATCACAGAACAGCTCAACATATTTGGGTACTCCACCGGTAACAGAATAGAGAGCAAGCAGATCGTCATTGGTATAATTGGAGTTGTAATCACGCATAATCTCTTTTAGCGTAGTCAAATCAAAAGCCGATAGTTTGATGATATTATCCGCTCTTCCAAATAAAGGCTCTTTTTTGTCCTGAAATATTTTCTGCATCAAAGAATAAATTGAACCGGAAACAATCAAATTCATGTTGGATTTCTCACGATAGGTATCCCAGATATTCTGCATATCGCTGTACACCGATTCGTTAATGTTGTAAAACTCCTGAAACTCGTCAATAACAAGGTTGAAGGATCTATTAGAAGCCAATTCCATCAAGTATTGGAACAATGAGCGGAATGTGCGTATCTCTGTTGGGACAAATGTGTCAAGTGATTGGGAAATAATAGGAATAAACTCCGAACAAAGTGTTGCTTCGGCTTTACGACCTACAAATAAATAGACTGTAGGCACACCTTCAACTGATTTCATGATAAGGCTTGTTTTTCCGATACGCCTTCTCCCTGTTACCACTGTCAGGCGAGAATGACCGCTAAACGATAAGTTTTGTATTCGTTGAAGTTCCGTTAGCTCACTTGTTCGATTATAGAATTTCATATTATTTATTTTATTACGACCGTAACAGTTACGACGGTTGCAAAGTTAGCAAAAAAACTGATTGGGTCAATCTTTTTTCTTGATTTTGTATTGAATCATGCTTCCGGAGAACATAACAATAAAATATAGTTTCCTGTTTTTTAGAGTTTTAATACTATATTTCAACATTCGAAAAAACGGAGGAATCCCAAAGAATATCCCCTAAAATACATAAAGAGATTTTAGTGAAAACGGAGAATTTTGTTTATGCCTTAAGGTATTTACTGCGTGAAACGTGACTGATGGATCGGTTTTGAACAAATTTCGCTATGTTTTTTCTTTATATATTTATTGAACATGTTTATAACCCTCCTTTTTCGCATAACTTCCATGTGCTTGTCTTACCAATAAGCCAGCATTTAGAAATGGTGCAATTTGTTTGTCGGCGGTGTTTTCGGGGATTTGGAGTTGTGCGGCGGGTTCAATGTATTTTGTTCTGTCGAATAGAACGGGCAGGGATTGAAACAGAGCCATCTTGGAATTGCCGGTTGCGGCTCGCGACAGCTGTCGAAATACAAAGGCGTTACATTGCAACAGTACTTTGGTAACTTCTATTGTAAAGTAAAAATCTATAGTCGGAACAAACCATTGTATCGTTTATGGTTCTTGTGTCCATTATACGCAACGTTTTTATTACCATCGCGATACCAAAGGCGATCAATCCTAAACGGCGAATGGTACCGATATAATCGCTACCCAATAACTCCCAATATTGTTGTTGGATTTGCTGGAAGTAATGATTGAATTTTGTTTGTTGGCTGCTTGAAAAAGAAAAGCGAGTGTTTTCGCATTGTTTTAAAGTGTGGTAAAAATCAAAAAACACATTAATAAAGCGGTTGAAACATACGTCTAAGGATTTGTTTTTCTTACAGGCAAAAATACCCATCACTATAGTAACCGACAAAGTTCTTATACAATGTATACAAATCCCGGATGAAAAAGTACCGAGGATAATTTTACCGAATTCTCTGTTGTATCGATGAGAGGTATTTACGATACCGATGATCGTTATTTATCGAAAAAAGAATAGCGGTAAAACATTGTCCTACCGCTATTTGATGATTATTCGTTATCGTTTCTGATACGAAATTATTTTACTTCTTCGTAATCCACATCAGTTACAGTATCGTTTTGCGTTTGATGTTGTTCCTGATGAGGTTGTCCGCCTGCATTGTCTTCCTGGTGAGGTTGACCTTGTGCTTGTTGTTGGGCTTTGTACATGTCTTCGCTTGCCGCTTGCCATGCCGCGTTGATTTTTTCCATAGCCACATCAATTTGCGCTATATCTTTTGCGGTATGAGCTGATTTCAATTCTTGCAATGCATTTTCGATATTCGATTTCTTTTCAGCAGGAATTTTATCTCCGTACTCTTTCAAATTCTTTTCCGATTGGAAAATCATGCCATCTGCATTGTTTATTTTTTCGATGTTTTCTTTTGCTTTCTTATCGGCTTCGGCATTGGCTTCGGCTTCTGTTTTCATGCGTTTAATTTCATCTTCGCTTAATCCTGAAGAAGCTTCGATACGGATGTGTTGTGATTTTCCGGTAGCTTTGTCCATGGCAGAAACATTCAAAATACCGTTTGCGTCGATATCGAAAGTAACTTCAATCTGAGGAATTCCTCTAGGGGCCGGTGGCAGTCCATCCAAATGGAAACGGCCGATGGTCTTGTTATCGTTAGCCATAGGACGCTCTCCTTGTAGTACATGTATTTCTACGCTAGGTTGATTGTCGGCAGCAGTAGAGAATACTTGTGATTTTTTGGTTGGGATGGTCGTGTTGGCTTCAATCAATTTGGTCATCACACCGCCTAAAGTCTCAATACCTAACGACAATGGAGTAACGTCGAGCAATAACACGTCTTTGACTTCTCCGGTTAACACACCGCCTTGGATGGAAGCGCCTACTGCAACAACTTCATCAGGGTTTACGCCTTTCGAAGGTGCTTTTCCGAAGAAATCTTCCACTATTTTTTGGATAGCCGGGATACGGGTAGAACCTCCTACAAGGATTACTTCGTCGATTTTTGATTTATCCAGTCCTGCATCATTCATTGCTTTACGGCAAGGTTCCAATGTTGCTTGAATCAGGTCGTCGCACAATTGTTCGAATTTAGCACGAGTCAGTGCTTTTACCAAGTGTTGAGGAATACCGTCGATAGGCATGATATATGGTAAATTGATTTCCGTTTGTTGGCTGCTGGAAAGTTCGATTTTAGCTTTTTCAGCAGCTTCTTTTAGACGTTGCAATGCCATAGGGTCTTTACGCAAGTTAACCCCTTTTTCAGCTTGGAATTCGTCAGCTAACCAATTGATAATTTTTTGGTCAAAATCGTCTCCTCCCAAATGGGTGTTTCCGTTTGTGGATTTTACTTCAAATACGCCGTCGCCTAATTCCAAGATAGAGATATCGAAAGTACCGCCACCCAAATCGAATACAGCAACATGCATGTCTCTGTTTTTCTTATCTAAACCGTAAGCTAAAGCTGCAGCTGTAGGTTCATTGATGATACGACGAACTTTTAAACCTGCAATTTCACCTGCTTCTTTGGTAGCTTGTCGTTGCGCATCGTTGAAATATGCGGGAACGGTAATTACCGCTTCTGTAACTTCTTGCCCGATAAAATCTTCCGCCGTTTTTTTCATTTTTTGCAAAACGATAGCAGAAATTTCTTGAGGAGTATATAAACGTCCTTGTATGTCTACGCGAGGAGTGTTGTTCTCGCCTTTTACTACTTTGTAAGGAACAGAAGAAATTTCTTTGGTTACGTTATCATAAGTTTCGCCCATAAAACGTTTAATTGAATATACAGTATTATGAGGATTGGTAATGGCTTGGCGTTTTGCGGGATCGCCTACTTTACGTTCTCCATTATCCAAAAAACCTACTATGGAAGGAGTGGTTCTATGTCCTTCACTATTTGTAATAACTACAGGTTCGTTCCCTTCCATTACAGCAACACACGAATTGGTGGTTCCTAAGTCTATACCTATTATTTTTCCCATTTTTATTGTTTATTTATTATATAATTCTATATTATGACTATCTACTTTTCTAAGTACAAAAAATATGTTACCAATTTTAGTGCCAAGGTCCAAATAATTTTGTTTTAGTACATTTTGACAGATGAAACAATTTTAGTGTATTATTTGTCTGTCACGGTACGACATTTTTACAGTTTTTATAAATAAGATATTTAATGAATTCTTGATATTTATATGATGTTTATAATAACAAAAACAAAGAGTTTCTCTTTT
>CAYYUE010000124.1:0-6860 GCA_964474745.1 uncultured Bacteroidaceae bacterium
ATTGTTTATTTAATGAAAGCGATGATATCTCCTTTATTAACTTTATTCCCCTGTTTTGCTATAACAGCTACTAATTTACCACTGTATAGGGTTTTCACTTCTTCATTTCCAAAATAAGCCGAAACAAAACAAACCGTATCTCCTTCTTTATATGAAGTTCCTATAGGAGGATTCATGGAAGGTTCATTTAGGGTTATTTCCCAAATAATTGTTCCTGAAGAAGGTGCTGTAATAGGCTTCGCATCGGGTTCTTTTGTTAGTACTTTATCAATAATTTCTTGCTGTATGACTTCTGGAGCTTTAATTTCTTTTATTATCACTTGGATGTTCGATTTTTGTTTTGCTTTTTCCAGCTCTTCTGCAAATTTCTTTTTGGCAACTCCTGTTTTATAATCTATATACTGACGTTCATGCATTGCTAACTCAAAAAGTTCTTCGTCGTTAGTACCGCAGTCCCAACCATTTTCCTCCATTTGCTTACGAAATTTAGGCAATTCATCAGGATAGTTATCCTGAGGGTTTCCTGTAAAGAATTCATAATCATTTTCTTTGGCTATAGATATGATTTCTGGAGCTAATACACCCGGCAATTTACCGGTTTTTCCTAAAATCATGTCCCAAGTGTTTTTATCCATTTGCGAATAACGTTCTTTTCCCTGTGCCATCTGCATAATATTCATCAAAGCAATATTTTTTACATATTGACTAAACGGAGTAACTAAAGGCGGATTTCCAACTTTGGGCCATACGTATTGGACCTCATTAAAAAGCTCCACTAATAATTCATCTTCTGAAAGTTCTTTTTTTCCAGCCTTCTTTAAAAACATATTAATTCCGGCGTGTGCTCCTTTTAAATCGGCCATCATAGACCCCATCATACCTCCTGGTAAACCACATCCTATAAGTAATGAGGTGCTAATTTTGTTTTTTGGATCGATAAAATAGCCTAAAAAATCATCGATAAATTTTTGTGTTAAACTACGTGCCTGCATATAGGCATTCATGTTAATATCCGGCACATCAAATCCGGCATCTTTCAACATAGCTTGTACTGTAATAACATCGGAATGTACCATTCCCCATGAAAGGGGTTCCATGGCCACATCAATAATATCTGCTCCATTGTTACATACCTCTAAAATCGAGGCCATAGCGAATCCAGGTCCTGTGTGTCCATGATATTGTACTATAATATGAGGGTATTTTTCTTTGATGGATTTTACCAATTTACCTAGCATTACTGGACGGCCAACGCCTGCCATATCTTTAAGCGCAATTTCATCGCAACCATATTCCACCAATTTATCTACGATCTCCATATAATATGCTACGGTATGAATAGGAGAAAAAGTGATACTGAGAGCCGCTTGTGAAATCATTCCTGCTTCTTTAGCATATTTGATGGACGGCTCTAAATTGCGGTGATCATTTAATCCGCAGAAGGATCGCATAATATCTACACCTTGTGCTTTTTTTACTTTACACATTAATCGGCGTACATCGCCTGGAACAGGGAACATACGTAATCCATTAAGGGCCCTTTCCAACATTTGAGTTTGGATCCCAGCGTCATTAAAAGGTTTACACCATGCTCGTACCGATTTATTTGGATTCTCACCATAGAGTAAATTTACTTGTTCCGAAGCCCCTCCATTTGTTTCAATTCTAGAGAAACATCCCATATCAATCAATATGGGTGCTATTTCTTCTAATTGATCAATGCGAGGTACGTACTTTCCTGAAGATTGCCACATGTCACGGTATACAAGGCAAAATTTTATTTGTTTTTTCATAGCTATTTACATGTTATGTATACGGATAACGCATAAATGATATTTTTGTGCTATCCGTATTAAAAATATAGATTTATTTAACCAATTGATATGTGTCGTTGGCAATAACAAATTCTTCGTCAGTAGTAACTACCATTGTTGTAACTTTAGAATCCGGAGTAGATATCACTTTATCTTCTCCCATAATAGTTTCATTAATAGTTTTGTCAATTTTAATCCCTAAAAATTCCATGTTCGATAAAATAGGCTCACGCATGAACCATGCATTTTCTCCAATGCCGCCGGTCATAACTAATATATCGCATCCGTTCATAATGGCTGCGTATGCACCAATGTATTTTTTCACTCGGTGAGCAAACATATTAAATGCGTAGGTACAACGTTCGTCGCCATTATCTCGTCCCGCACGAATATCGCGCATATCTGATTTACCACCAGAAATACCGATTAAACCGCATTGTTTGTTTAATAGCGTATTTAAATCTTTCATAGTAAGATTTTCTTTTTCGACAAGATACATCAATACACCTGCATCTAAGTCGCCACAGCGTGTACCCATGATTAATCCTTCCAAAGGAGTGAATCCCATCGATGTGTCAATAGATTTTCCATTCTGAATAGCTGCAATGGAAGCTCCGCTACCGAGGTGACAGGTAATAATTTTTAATGCTTTCCAATCTTTTCCGATCATCTTGGCCGCTTTTTCAGCTACAAATTTATGACTTGTACCATGGAAACCGTAGCGGCGAATTCTATATTTTTCATACAGTTCATAAGGGATACCGTATAGATAAGATTCTGCAGGCATTGTTTGGTGGAATGACGTATCAAAAACAGCTACTTGTTTGACTGTAGGCAATAATTTTTGCATGGCGTAAATACCTTCTAAATTAGCAGGAGTATGCAATGGAGCCAAATCCGTTAGGGATTTGATATTTGCAATAACGTTTTCATTGATCAGAACACTTTGTTTGAATAATTCTCCTCCATGTGCTACTCGGTGTCCGCAAGCACTGATTTCCGATAACTGAGCAATAACACCTAACGTTGAGTCTGTAAGTGCTTTTAAAACAAGATTGATTCCTTCTGTGTGATTTATGATAGGTAATTGTTCATAATATTTCTCTTTACCAGCAGGGCGGTGTGTGAATTCGCCTATTTCAGATCCAATACGTTCCAACAAACCTTTAGCCATTACGGCAGCATTGTTTGCCATGTCGATCAATTGATATTTTATGGAAGAACTTCCACAATTTAAAACTAAAATTTTCATTATTATAAGTATTTAATTTATTGACTTTTGCGGTAAATACAATTGTACTTTTACATCTTCAAATGTACATATAAATTTTCAATAAATAAAGCTTCGAATTTACTTTTATGAAATAATAAAATTATGTAAAAAATAAATGATGAAGTTTATTTTCAATGAAAGGGTTCCTATTTTCTGGGATCTCGATTTAGATAGAGTTCCCAGTCGATTTCGTTTCCGTTAAAAGCATTGAAATCTACTTCATTTGATGTCCCTTCAATTTTTCCGCAATGAGAATATTGCCAAAAAATCCAATCGTCTTCAATGTCAGGCTTTGGACGAAAGGTGCAAATCCATATCTCTTGCTCTAAAAAACCTTCTCCTTTGATGTATTTTTCGTAACTGTTTCCATTAACATATAAAATAAGACGGTGAAAACCGTTGTTTTTAAGCTCTGAAATAAAGGATTTTATTTCCAAAACGACCTGCTTTCGACTTTTTGAATTGGAATTACCCCATTCTTCGATATCTAGAACTAAAGGTAAATCCATTACTTTTCCTTTTATAGCTGAGAGGAAGTTTTTAGCTTGAATTACTCCGCTTTTATTAAAACGAAAAAAATGATATGCACTTACCGCTACTTTGTTTGCTTTAGCATTGTAATAATTAAAATCAAAATGATCCGATTGATAATCTTCTCCTTCTGAGGCCTTGATAAATACAAAACGAATGTTTTGTTCTTTAGCTTTATTGAAATCAACTCGGCCGGTATGTTCCGATATATCAATGCCTATTATGGGAAAATCTTCTTTATTGATTTCAATGCTTTTGGTACGAAAAAAATAATGATAACCTACATATACACTTATTGCGATACATGCCATACATATAAGAATTGAAAAAGCTATCAGGATTTTCTTCATGAATGTTGAATTCGTATTGTGATTAAAAAACTAAGGAATAAGTAATTTTACGTCATACATATCTTCTTTCTTGTTCGTATGTAAAGACATAAGCTTTACAGGCGTAATCGTATTAATAAGTTCAGGATTAAAAGAAGTGCGAACTTTGATGTAATTATCAGTGAATCCATATATATACCCATTATGAATATCACTTTCCCACAAAACAGTATGTTGTTTATTTTGATTTTCGCAATAAAAAATGTGTTTTTTTGTTTCCGAAATTTGGTGCATTATTTTGCTTCGTTCGCGACGTTCTTCCATTGGAACCTTTCCCAGCTGGTGCAATGCATATGTATTAGGTCGCTCAGAATAAGTAAATGTATGCAGATATGATATAGGTATCGATTCTATAAATTGGCATGCGTCTTGGAAATCTTGGTTGGTTTCACCTGTGAAACCAACAATAATATCAGCGGCGATACATGCATCTGGCATAACAGATTTAATTTTATGAATTCGCTCTGTATATAATGCAGTATTATAGCGGCGTTTCATTAACTTCAACACGTTGTTATTACCCGCTTGTAGGGGAATATGAAAATGAGGTAAAAATGCTCGAGATTGAGCAATATAATCAATTATTGTATCGGTGATTAAATTAGGCTCGATTGACGAAATTCTATACCGTAGAATATCATCGATTGTGTCTAATTCTTTGATAAGATCAAGGAATGTCTCATTATGTTGTTTCCCAAATTCTCCGGTATTAATGCCTGTAATGATGACTTCTTTCATTCCGTGAGCAGCAATTTCACGTGCTTTTGCAACTGTTTCGGCGATACTCTGGCTTCGATTTCTGCCTCGGGCAAAAGGAATTGCACAGTAACTGCAAAAATAATCGCATCCATCTTGTACTTTGAAAAACGATCGTGTTCGGTCTCCCGTGGAATAAGTTGCTATAAAAGCATCATTGTTTCCCATAGGCAATACTTTTTTATGATCTTTCAATGAAGAATTGGAGCTCATTAAGTAGTCCAAGAGTTTGTGTTTATCAGCATTACCCAATATGTAATCTACACCTTCTATTTTGGCAATTTCGTTAGGATTGATTTGAGCGAAACATCCGATAGCGGCAATAATGGCTTTTGGATTCATCGTGACGGCTTGACGGATCGCGTTACGACACTTTTTTTCGGCCAATGCCGTTACCGTACATGTGTTGATAATGTATACGTCAGCTTTTTCCTTAAAATCGACAACGATAAATCCATGTTCCACAAATTTTCGCATCAAATCCGAAGTCTCCGAAAAATTTAATTTACAACCTAATGTATGTATGGCAACAGTATTCACTTTGCTTTTTTTATAATATATACAATAAACCTATTTAAAATACAGGGATTTGTGTTGAAATCATTTTTTTAATTTCCATGCAAAAATACGCAGAAAAATACAATTTATTAATAGAAAAAAACTGTAGCGGCAAATTTTAGGCAGGGAGTTCTTTTATGGATTTTTTTTTGTAAATTTGCAACGTATAATGTTCCGTTTTTCACATTAGATAAGGAATCATTTGTTTAGTAATTATTAAAAAATAGATATAAAAATGAAAAAAGTATTCATTACACTACTACTTGGAACGGTTATTATGATGCCTGTTGTTGCAGATGAAGGGATGTGGATTCCGATGCTTTTAAAACAAAACGAAGCAACGATGCAGCAGAAAGGAATGAAAATTACGGTGGAAGATATTTACAGTATTAATAAAGCATCATTGAAAGATGCTATTGTATTGTTTGGTGGGGGATGTACAGGAGAATATGTTTCCGATCAAGGACTGCTGTTCACGAATCATCATTGTGGATATTCTCAGATTGCTAAAAATAGTACATTAGAAAATAATTATTTGGCAAACGGTTTTTGGGCAAAGTCTTTCAAAGAGGAAATACCATGTCCGGGTCTTACCGTAACACGTTTGGTATGTATGGAAGATGTAACTCTCCAGGTTTTACAACATGTTACGAGTCAAATGAGCGAAACGGAACGTGCTGAAAGAATTGATCAAAATATAGAAGTCATTACGAAAAAAGCAGTTGAAGGGACTCATTATTCGGCCATTATAAAACCTTTTTATTATGGAAATCAGTATTTTATGTATATAAATGAAGTGTTTTCCGATGTACGTATGGTAGGAACTCCTCCGTCGAATATAGGTAAGTTTGGAGGCGATACTGATAATTGGATGTGGCCTCGCCATACAGGTGATTTTTCGGTATTCCGCGTATATGCGAATAGTAAGAATGAACCTTCTGCATACTCCCCCAATAATGTTCCATACAAACCATTAAATCATTTGACTATTTCATTAAAAGGAGTGGAAGAAGAGGATTTTACTTTTGTTTTCGGTTATCCTGGAACGACTAATCGATACGCGACTTCGCATGGGGTAAATTTGGCTGCCAATATTCAAAACCCGATACGTATCGATTTGCGTACTATACGATTGAATCATTATAACGATGCTATGAATCAAGATGCTGCCCAACGATTGAAATATTCTTCACGAGTAGCATCCATAGCCAACGGTTGGAAAAAATGGCAAGGTGAAACACTTGGAATCAATCGTTTGAATGGTGTAGCAAAGAAACAAGCTTTTGAAAAACAATTTCAACAATGGGCAAATACTTCAGGAAATGATTATAAAAATATATTACCGCAATTTGAAAAGACATACAACGAATTAAAAGATATTGAATTATCGCGGTTATATTTTAATGAGGCAATATTGGCTTCCGATTTCATGGTTCGTGCCTATCAAATTTATAATCAGTTAGGAAAAGCATCTCTTTCGAATCAAGAATTGATTGAAAATGTAACGAAATGGAAACAAAACACGGAAGATTATTTTAA
>CAYYUE010000125.1:0-6790 GCA_964474745.1 uncultured Bacteroidaceae bacterium
AAAACAGACTTGGAATAAAGCTATTTATTTGACTATCGTTTTATTTTCTGTAACTTCTATCATTCAGGGCCAAAATAAGGAAGGCGATGTATATAACGAAAAAGTAATTGTTGTAAGCGGATATGAACCCATATTGCAAGAATCAGAAAAAATGAATACCCCTCCGGTAATTATAGATACAATTAATCTGAATACGGAATTCCGATACGATATTAACCCTATGCGTATTTATTCATTGTTTGCCCCGGAGGCAATAAGAGCTGCTCGATTAGTGGGAGAGCCATCGATGAAACTATATAAAACTTACTTGCGGCTGGGTATAGGAAACTATATGACGCCTCTTGTAGACGCATATTATAACAGCACGAGCAGTAAAACATGGAATTACGGTGCTCATATTTATCATAAATCATCTTGGTGGTCGTTGAAGGACTATGGGTCGAACTGGTTTTCAAATACCGAAATTGACATATTTGGAAAACGCATCTGGAAAGACAAAGTGCTTTCGGGGGATATCTTTTATAAAAACGATTATTTATTATATTACGGATTTACCGATTCCACATGGAACAAGCAATTTCCTTTGGTTGATCGGAATGATTTGAAGAAAAAGAATTTTTCGCAAATGTATAATTATGTAGGAGCAAAGGTAGATTTTAAAAATACTGAAATTGATTTTGAAAAACTAGTTTATAAAACTTCTCTGCAAATTGATAATTTGTCGGATCGATACGGTTCGAATGAATTCCATACCCATTTTGATGGAGATATCCATTATGGTTTTGCATGGTTTGGAAATGAAAAGGAGATATTAGGTGTAAAAATGGATTGGGATTTGTATTCAAACAAAGAAGATTATGGGAAATTTCCTATTACCGATTCTTTGATGACCAGCCGCATGATTGCGGATTCGAATAATGCCTTTACGGAAAACCTATTTAAAATACAGCCGTATTTTATTTTTAAACTATATGGTTTTTCGTTGGATGCCGGAGTCCGTTTTGTTTATAGCAACAGTAGTAAATTTGCATTGTTCCCCAATATAACTCTTTCTCAATCATTTTTTAATGAAATGTTGTATTTTAAAGCCGGTTTTGTGGGCGATATGTACCGTAATTCATGGCAAAGCCTGAGAACGGAAAATCCCTATATGGCACCTCGAACCCCCATCGAGAATACTCGGTATTATAAAGTATTTGTTGATGCGGCCTTTAAAATGGCTAATAGTTTAGATTTGAACGTAAATGCATCGTATACATTTTATAAAGATTTGGCATATTTTACATTGGATACGTTGTATTCGTTGCATAATGTATTCACTTCTGTTTACGAAAATACCAACGTATTGAAAATAGGTTGCGATGTACATTATCAATATAACGAAAATATAAAGGGCGGAATCAGTGCGAATTATTATTATTACTCTTTGCCCGATAGTGGTGCAGTAGCTGTGCCTTGGTATAAGCCTAATTTTGATGTTACTTTACATTTGAGATACCGCTATAACAATAGATTATCGATAGGATTGAATGCGGTATTGTTAGGGAAAATGAAAGGCTTAAATTATGAAAACGAAATTTCGTATGAAGAAAGTTTACCTATGAAATACGGTATTAATTTGTATGCTGAGTATCGTTATAATAGGGCTTTGTCGTTTTTTATAGATTTTGACAATGTGGCATATCAGCGTTATTTTTATTGGGCGAATTATCCTTCGCAGCGGTTTACCTGTATGTTGGGCGTAACGTATACTATTCCGACTTTATAAAAGCGGTATTTTCGATACGTAAATCATATAAAAAGGAGGCTGTTCAAAAACAGCCTCCTTTTTATATGTTCCGATTTAGATATAAGGTACGTTATTTATTTTTTAGTAAAACAAAGGGGATTAAATTTTCTTCCATTGAAATTCCCCCATGCTGGAATGTGTTCATGTAGTATGATACATATTGATTATAATTATTGGGATAAGCAAAGAAATCGTTTTGATGCGCGAAAATATAGGGCGAAGTGACATATAATTTGGGCAAAAATATTTTGGTGGCATCTTTTACTTCATACACTTGTTTCGGATTGTAATCGAGTAATCGTCCTACTTTATATCGTAAATTTACAGAAACGTCTTTGTCTCCTTTTACTCGTATGGGATTGTTGATCTTTACCGATCCATGGTCGGTAGTAATAATTAAATTGATCTTTTTTTCCGATAGAGCTTTCAACATTTCTAATAAAGGGGAATGTTCCAACCATGACAGTGTTAACGATCGATATGCTTTTTCGTTTTCGGCCAATTCTCGTACAATATCCAGTTCGGTTCGTGCATGCGAAAGCATATCAATAAAATTGTAAATAATAACGTTTAGTTTGTTGGTAAGCATTTTAGGAATATTGTCGATCAATTTTTTCCCGAATTGAGCATTTAAAACCTTGCTATAGCCATGTTTTATGTTCAGCCCGTATCGTTTTAAATATTCGTCTAATAATTCATTTTCGAATTGATTTTTGAGTCCGTCTTCATCTTCGTTTACCCAATATTGAGGATACTTTTTTGCAATTTCAGCAGGCATAAGCCCTGAAAATAATGCATTTCTGGCATATTGTGTCGTAGTGGGAAGAATACTGTAATAAATATTTTCCTCCTCTGTTCGGTAATATTCTTCAATAACCGGTTGTATAAATTTCCATTGATCATAGCGTAAGTTGTCGATAACAATCAAAAATGTTGGTTTATCCTCGGTTAATAGAGGGAACATTTTTTCTTTAAGCAGGGTTGGGGAGATGAGCGGTTTTTCTTTTTTTCCATTGAGCCAGTCTTCGTAGTTTGATTCGTAAAACTTACAGAACAATTGGTTTGCCTCTTCTTTTTGGGATGTAAAAATTTCGTGTATGTTATTGTCTTCTGTATTTGATAATTCCAAATCCCAATATACCAGTTTTTTATAAAGTTCTATCCACTCTGTAGCATCCATTTTGTTTAATAATTGTATGCTGATTTCGCGAAATTTCTGCTGATACGATTGTGTTGATTTTTGGCTTACAAGGCGTTTTCCTTCAGTATGTTTTTTTACAGTTAGCAGTATTTGGTTAGGGTTCACCGGTTTTATCAAATAGTCCGATATCTTTCCTCCCAATGCTTCGTCCATAATATGCTCTTCTTCACTTTTTGTAATCATGATAACAGGAACAAGAGGATATTTATTTTTAATGTAGGTAAGTGTGTCCAATCCACTAAGTCCCGGCATATTTTCATCTAAAAAAACAATGTCGACGTGGATTTTGGAAAGTTCGTCTAAAGCTTCGTCGCCACTGGTAACAGGAATAACGTTATACCCCTTGTCTTCAAGAAACATGATGTGCGGTTTTAGCAAATCAATTTCATCATCGGCCCATAAAATCGTTAATTTATCCATGTCTTATTGTATTAATGCTTGAAAGCACATTCTGATTATATAATTTATATGCTGTTTTATAAACAAAAACGTTTGAATGGTATTTTTGTTATGTTGAATTTCCTTTTCATTTAAACACTTTTCTAGAATATTCTTATACTTTAAAGTAAAGAGCAAGATATACAATAAAGAAGTGATTGATTTAATAATGCTTTTTTACGGAGGGTTTCAATTTATTAAAAATTACTATAGTCATTTTGTATTTTATTGGCAACGAATTTTCACCGGATAGGCCAACGTTTTTATTCTTGCTAAATCATTGTTACGAAGAATGCCATTCTGTATCGGATAAAAATCTTCCTGTATCGCCGGATAGGTAATTGATAGGGTAATGAATGGAAACTTCTACAGCAGTTTTTTCGTAGATATTCTGTCCGTTCACTTACTTTTTTAACGAGGTAATTCTATCTTTTCTGGGTGTTCTCTCTGTTTTATAATTATATTGTTATTGCAAGATAATTTGCAATGATAAAATCTTTTCAAAGCAGGATAATTCCAACGTTGGAAACATCTTACACATGAGAGTTCGCTGTTGACGACTGGAAAAAGCAATTCGGAAATCATGATGTTGGTAAGGTAATATTCAAATTTATTTTCCAATCAATTCCTTCTCTTTTGTAATAAATGATAGTGTTTTAAGTATACGGGAAATAAATATAGATTGAAAAATCTGTGTTGTATATTTTGTTTATTGTTCGATTCTTTTTCTTTAAAAATGTATTGTCCCATAGAGTAAAAAAAACACAAATTCGGGAATTCGAATTTGTGTTTTTTTAATAGTAATTGAACCCTGGTATTCCTTTTTATTTTTGTAATTTTCAATACCTTCGTTCAAGAAATTTACAAATTTTTGAACATCTCTATCGTACTTATGATTTTCTTTAGTCAACACGTTTTCATTTTCGTCAATAAGTACATAATACGGTTGTGCGTTCATATTAAATTTGGTTTTTTGATATTCCAAATTCTTTTTTCCAAGCGTTTTTAATACTCTCCCTTTTTCATCGGTGACCCAATCTTTTTCGGGTAGCTCAATATAGTTAACATCGGCGTATAACGCAAGCATTACAAACTTTTCGTTCAACAGTTTTTTTACTTCGGGGTTTGTCCATACGTAATATTCCATTTCGCGACAATTTGCACATGTTTTTCCTGTAAAGTCGATAAATATAGGCTTGTTTACCTTTTTTGCATGTGCTTTGGCTTCTTCCAGATCGTAGAACCCTTCAAAGCCTGTAGGCATATGTAGTTTGTCTGCGTGTTTTCGGGTTGCAGGCAACGAGGATTCTGCTTGGCTTCCAGAGGCTACAGTTATGTTTTTAGTACTGTCATAAATACTTTTTTCAAGATCGAAATCTTGAGTAGTCATGGGAGGTACATATCCGGATATCGCTTTTAGAGGTGCTCCCCATAAACCGGGGATCATATATACTACAAAAGAAAGTGTTACTATGGATAAGAAAAGGCGGCTTACCGACAATTTTTGAATTTCATCATCGCCTTTAAAACGAAGTTTTCCAAGCAAGTACAATCCCATAAGTCCGAAAATTACGATCCATAATGCCAAATAGGTTTCACGGTCCAATAATCCCCAACCGGCACTTAAATCGGCCATGCTTAAAAATTTTAATCCGAATGCCAATTCTAAGAATGCAAAAACAACTTTTACCGTATTTAACCAGCTTCCGGATTTCATATTGCGCAGCATACTTGGAAACAATGCTAACAACGTGAATGGCAATGCAAAACCTAATGCAAAACCTAACATAGAGATTAACGGAATTAAACGATTTGCAGATCCGGAGCTCAGTTCAATTAAAGCTCCTCCTAAAATAGGCCCTGTGCAAGAAAAAGATACTAGAACGGTAGTGAGCGCAATGAAGAATGGAGCTAAAAGTCCGCCTTTATCTGCTTTTTCATCCGATTTGTTGACCATCCAACCGGGTAACGTAATTTCGAATAGTCCAAAAAAGGACAGCGCGAATACCAGAAAGATCAGGAAGAAAATAAGGTTTGGAACCCAGTGTGTTCCGATCAGATACATAACTTCCGGTCCGAAAATAAGAGCCAATATAACTCCTAATACCCCATATATGAAAATAATGGAAAATCCGAACATCCATGCTTGTCGAACCCCTTTTCTTTTGTTTTCTCCGGCTTTCATAAAGAAATTGATCGTCATTGGAATCATCGGAAATACGCAAGGTGTAATCAGGGTAATTAATCCGAATCCGAAAGCGGCAAAGAAAATAACCCAAACAGATCTTTCACTTGAATTGCCGGATGTATTGTTTTCTGAAATTTGTTCTTGTTCTTGAGCAACAATAACAGTTGTGTTTGCTGAATCATTTTCCGCCTCGTCTTCAGGGATGATATTGTCGGTTTCCCGGTTCGGAGTATCGGTAATTGCTGTTGTATTTTTTGCTCCTTCCACTTGAAAAGAAAAAGGGACATCGTCGGGAGGAATGCAGCTGCCGTCGTTACATAGTTGATAGGAGAGTGTTCCGGTTACTTTGAGTGGGTTTGGCGTATTGATTTTGATACGTTGCCGAAAAGTGATTTTTCCCATAAACGAACGAACGGTACATTTAAACATTTCGTCATATTCTTCATGGGCTTTCGGTTCTTGAACTTTTCCAATTCGAGAATAAAGGTTGTTTTTATCGAATTGAAAAGCCAATGGAAGCGGGCCTGCTTCATCTGTATGTTGAGAATATATGTGCCAACCGTTTTCCAAGGTTACAGTAAATAATAATTCAGCTTCGTTGTCGGAAATGCTTTTTACTTCGTATTTCCATTTTGCAGGATTCAGTTGTTGTGCTGTTATGACAGTCGTTAATAAGGCTGTTAAAAACAATGCGAGTACAATTTTTTTTACATTCATTTTTTGTGTATTATTAATATGTAAGGATTGTTTGAATTTGAGTTGCAAAGATACAACTTTTAAATAAAGTGAGAAATGATTCGGCTCAAAAGTAGTTATATTTTCACAAAAAACAGGAAGTAAAAGATGCCAAATTATATTATGGGAAATTATTTTACAATGAACGAATTTCCGATTTTTGTCAAGAGTGTTATGGTTGCAGTATCGTTTGCGTTACATTTAGATTTTAAAACGTAAGCTTTGTTATTTTTTAAAGTAATTTGTTCTTTTACCATGTATTTTATGGAATCGACATGGATAGTATACAGGTTTACTCCAAAGGAAACTCCGTTTCGATTTTTAACGGTACATGATTTTAAGAGTTCACTTTCTTCGTGATCCATCATAAATTCAATGTTAGAGTATTCGGTGTATTCTTCAACACTGAGATGGTTTCCATATGCAGATAAATCTTCTT
>CAYYUE010000126.1:0-6738 GCA_964474745.1 uncultured Bacteroidaceae bacterium
TATGTGCATTTTTTTAAGTTGCTAGAATTGCAAAAGTACTGCTATTTCTTGAATTTAGCTAATCAAAATATGTATTTATTGTATTTTTTGTTATAATGCTTGTTATAAGTATTTTGTATCACAATAAAATATTGTGATATTTGTAAAAAAAACTATAATACTTTAGCTTGTATTATTAGTAGAAATAGGTATTTTTCTATAAAATGTGTGTAAAATGTAAATAGTAAATTACAAAATAGTTGAAAAAGCTCTTTCAATGTGTTTAATTGTGTATTGCTGCTTGTTCCAGACGATGGCGATAATATCAAAGCGTACTTCCTCGAAAAGATTATTTTTTTGAACATAAGCATTCGCTAATTTGAGATATGTTTTTTGTTGGCTTCGACTAACAAAAAATTCCGGTTCTCCAAAATAGGAAGAACTACGTGTTTTTACTTCTATAAAAATAAGAAAATGGTCTTTTTTTGCAATAATATCGATTTCATTGACCCCGTAACGCCAGTTAGTAGCTTGAATAACATATCCGTTATTTGCCAAATATTCTTGAGCAAGAATTTCTCCTTTTTTTCCAACATGATTGTGTTCCGCCATCTATTGTTGATGTTTAATTATGTACAAAGATACTTAATTTTTTATGGATAATGTATTAACATATTTTCAAAATAGATAGAAATCAATTGTATTTTGTGCAGATGATGCTCCATATTTGTCGAAAAGTTGTATTTTTGCATCTTGTCCTATCTTATTTTGTTCCACATTTGTAAAATAGGAATGAGATGATGAATGAAAATAACAGCTTAGGACTTCTTGGAATATAAAGACTACCGTATAAAAATGAAATTATATGTTTTTGAGTAGAGATTTTTTTGATTAACAACAAATATTTAAGTAATATGAAAAAAATAATAATTATTGTATTGTTAGGAAGTTTTATTCAAGTTTTTTCACAAAGAAATTCTATTTCAGTATTGTTTGTAGGGAATAGCTATACAAGTGTAAATAATTTGCCTCAATTAGTGAAAGAGATAGCTAATTCGATGGGCGATGATGTTGTATTTACAGCGAATACACCCGGAGGATGTACGTTTTCGCAGCACTGCACCAACCAGTCTATGACTTTGATTCGTAGAGAAGGGTGGGATTATGTGGTACTGCAGGAACAAAGTCAATTACCCTCGTTTCCTATTGCGCAGGTACGGAACGAGTGTTTTCCGTATGCAGCACAATTAGTAGATGCTATATACGAATATAATCCGTGTGCAGTCCCTGTTTTCTATATGACATGGGGTCGTAAAAACGGTGATTTGGATAATGCGTCTTCGTATCCTCCGTTAGGAACTTACGAAGGAATGGATAGCCTTTTATATGCTCGATACATGATGATGAAACAAGATAATGATGCGGCAATATCTCCGGTAGGGAGTGTTTGGCGTCATATCCGAAATAACTATCCGGATATAGAGCTGTACAGTCCGGATGAAAGCCACCCGTCGATGGAAGGCTCTTATGCTGCCGCATGTACGTTTTATACTATTTTTTTTCAGAAAAACCCGAAAGAAATTCGTTACGATTCGAGCCTTGATCCCGAAAAGGCCCAACAAATTCGGAATGTTGTAAAAACTGTTGTTTATGATACGCTGAATTTTTGGTTACGTCCTCAACCGATAGCTTCTTTTGAATACCGGTCGAATGTGGATCTCAATCAAGGGGAGGATGTTTTGTTTACAAATAACTCCGTGCATGCCACATCTTATAACTGGGATTTTGGAGATGGTACAACAACGACCACCGAAAATGAAGATGTTGAAAATACAATCGTGCATCATTATAACATAGGAGCAAATGATTCAATATGGTATACTGTTACATTGGTGGCTATACGACATTGCATGTCGGACACAATCCGAAAACAAGTATTGGTAACATCTCGTTTGGGAATCTCCGAGATCCATAAAAAAGAAATACGTGTATTTCCTAATCCGGCGAATCGTTTTTTATACCTAGAGAGTTCCGGAAAACAAATTCGAAAAGCAACTTTGTTGGATATGGTAGGGCGAACTGTAATTCAAGAAACAATGCAGGCTAATGAGTCTGCACTTGATATAGATAGACTACCTAAAGGAATCTATCTCTTGCAATTGGATATCATAGGAGAAAAGTCGGTTTTTCGCACAGTTATAAAGGAATGATCGATACAACGAATAAAAAAGAACGACATTTATGATTTTATGAATTTTGAATAAAAGCAAATCGGAGTAATAGTATATTTATAGTTGAATAGAAAATAAATTGAGTAATGGCAAAAGCAAAGGTTTTTTATTACTGCCAAAATTGTGGAGCTCAGTCATCAACGTGGCTAGGAAAATGTCCGCATTGTGGAAATTGGAATTCGTTTGTAGAAGAAGTTGTAAAGAGAGAAGATGGAAGTGCTAATAAATGGGAAAAAACGGCGCAATCCATAAGAACAAGTGCTCCAAAGTTAATACAAGAGATTTCTTATAATCAAGAGGAAAGAATCACTACGGGGAATCATGAATTCGATAGAGTGTTGGGAAGCGGTTTGGTAAGAGGTTCGTTGTTGTTGATAGGAGGAGAGCCCGGAATTGGAAAATCAACTCTTTTGTTGCAAGTGGCTTTGTGTATGAATAAATGCAAGGTTTTGTATGTGAGTGGAGAAGAAAGTGAGCAACAAATAAGAATGCGAGCCGAACGAATACATGAAAAAAATGAAAACTGTTATGCTGTAACAGAAACATCGACACAACAAATTTTTTCTCATATAGAAACGGTGCAACCGGATATGGTGGTTATTGATTCTATTCAAACTTTGGTTACGAGTGCTATTGATTCTTCAGCAGGAAGCGTTTCGCAAATAAAAGAGTGTACCGCCGAGTTTCAACGCTTTGCCAAAGCGACAGGAATTCCGGTTATTTTAATAGGACACATAACAAAAGACGGAGCTATTGCGGGGCCTAAAGTGTTGGAACATATTGTCGATTGTGTATTACAATTTGAAGGGGATAGAAATTACGGATATCGAATACTTCGGTCTATTAAAAACCGCTTCGGATCTACTTCTGAGCTAGGAATATTTGAGATGCACGGAGATGGATTACGAGAAGTTGCCAATCCCTCTGAAATTTTGTTGTCGCATCGAGACGAGAGTTTGAGTGGAACGGCTATATCTGCTACATTGGAAGGTTTGCGTCCGATGCTTATCGAAATACAAGCATTAGTTAGTAGTGCTGTGTATGGAACGCCTCAGCGTTCTGCCACAGGTTTTGATTTTCGGAGACTTTCCATGCTTTTGGCAGTACTTGAAAAACGTTGTGGGTTCAAACTCGGTACTAAAGATGTATTTTTAAATATTGCAGGAGGCATTCGTGTTGATGATCCTGCTCTGGATCTCGCCGTAGTAATTGCAATACTTTCGTCGAATGTAGATATTCCCATTAATTCAAATGATTGCTTTGCTGCAGAAATAGGGCTTTCGGGGGAAATAAGACCTGTTAATCGTGTAGAACAACGCATTGCCGAAGCCGATAAATTAGGATTCGAACGCATCTTTATATCAAAATACAATGGAAAAGCTCTCGATAAGAGTAAATATCGTATTGAGGTAATAGAATTAAGCGTTATTGAGGAAGCTTTTCGAAAATTGTTTGCATAAGAAATGAGAAAGTATAGGAATATGTACACATAAGGTGTTAAACTATTTTAGTTCAATACCTTATGTGTACAATAAAAATTAACACGATTTTATATGATTCCTTCACGTAAAATATCGTGTAAATGAATAACTCCCAAATAATGATTTGAGCTATCCGTTACGATAAGTTGCGTAATGGAATCTGTTCGCATGAAAGTAAGTGCTTCGATTACATATTCAGAATCCAAAATAGTTTTTGGATTTTTTGTCATGATATCGCTTGCATAAAGATGAGCAAAGGATTCATTTGATTTCATCATTCTTCGTAAATCGCCATCGGTAATAATCCCTTTTACATAGTCATCTTCTATAACCACCGCACATCCTAAACGTTTTGAAGTCATTTCCAGAATAGTTTCTCGAATACCTGTGTTAGGGTGTACCATAGGTTTTTCGTTTTGTTTATATAAATCTTCTACACGCATATACAGTTGTTTTCCAAGAGCTCCGCCCGGATGATATCGAGCAAAATCTTGTGCAGTAAATTTTCTGCATTCCAACAAAGCAACAGACAATGCATCTCCCATAACCAATTGAGCAGTAGTGCTTGATGTGGGAGCAAGATTGTTAGGATCGGCTTCACAGGCTACAGTCGTATTAAGTACAATATCTGCCTGTTGAGCTAAAAATGAATTCATATTTCCGACAATACCGATTAATACGTTACCCGTATTTTTAATAAGAGGGATTAGAACTTTAATTTCCGGAGTATTTCCACTTTTAGAAATGCAAATAATAATATCGTCGGGTTGTACAATACCTAAATCCCCATGAATGGCATCGGCTGCATGCATAAAAATAGCTGGGGTTCCCGTAGAGTTAAGAGTGGAAACTATTTTTGTTCCAATATTGGCACTTTTCCCAATGCCTGTAATAATCACGCGGCCTTTGCCGGAAAAAAGAGTTTCAACCGCTTTACAGAAGTCATCGTCAATGAAATTTTCTATGTTCTCAATAGCTTTTTTTTCATTTTTAATTACTTGAATAGCAATTTCTTTTATCTCGTTTTTTGTCTTCAAAGTAAAAAATATTTTGTGATGTTATAAAAAATGATTAACTTTACATTCAGAAAGCAACCACAAAAGTACAAAAATAATTGTGTCGAAAGAGGAAAATCTAGTTGAGAGTATTTGAAAGAGATAAGTAATGACAATAATATCAGACGAAAAGAAGCCTGGCGAAACTGTGAATTTGCAAAAAATATTGAAAGAAACTTTCGGTTTTAACCAATTCAAAGGTGAACAAGAATCCATAATTCACAATATATTGGATGGAAAAGACACATTTGTGATTATGCCTACGGGAGGGGGAAAATCGTTATGTTATCAATTACCTGCTATAATGTTGAAAGGAACAGCTATTGTAGTTTCTCCTTTGATTGCACTGATGAAAAATCAAGTGGATGCGGTGCGATACAATTCAGGTTGTCAAGATATTGCTCATTTTTTAAATTCTTCTTTAAGTAAGCAACAAATAAAAGAAGTAAAAGATGATTTGCAAAGAGGAGATACAAAATTGTTGTATATTGCTCCGGAAACATTATCCAAAGAAGATAGTATTGAATTTTTGTGTCAATTACCCATTTCTTTTTTTGCTATTGATGAAGCGCATTGTATATCGGAATGGGGACATGATTTTCGTCCCGAATATCGAAAGCTACGAACGGCAATAGATTCAATCAATAATAAAGTGCCTATATTAACGTTGACAGCTTCAGCTACGCCAAAAGTTCAACAGGATATCATTAAGAACTTGAAAATGGAAAATGCTAAGTTATTTATATCTTCTTTTAATAGGCCTAATTTATATTATGAGATTCGTCCCAAACCGTCCGACCCGATGGTTCTTCATAAAGAAATTATTCGTTTTATAAAAAATAACTCACATAAATCCGGTATTATTTATTGCCTAACCCGGAAGCGAGTAGAAGAATTATCGGAATTGTTGAGATTAAACAATATAAAAGCGCTTCCATATCATGGAGGGTTGGATAACCGTGTGCGTAACGAAAATCAGGATAAATTCTTGATGGAGGATGTTGATGTTATTGTGGCAACAATTGCTTTTGGAATGGGAATAGATAAACCAGACGTTCGATTTGTAATTCATTATGATATTCCTAAAAGCTTAGAGGGTTACTACCAAGAAACGGGACGTGCCGGACGTGATGGAGGAGAAGGTAAATGTATTGCTTTTTACTCTGATCATGATGTGGAGCGACTATATAAATTTTTTTCCGAGAAAAATTTGACGGAACAAGAATTGGCAGGGCAGCTAATACAAGAAATGGTTTCCTATGCTGAATCGTCGGTATGCAGAAGATTGAATTTGTTGCGCTATTTTGGAGAAAATTACCCTGATGAAAATTGTGGGAGTTGTGATAACTGTTTGAACCCGAAAGAGAAAATAGAATCCAAAGAAGAAATGGAGTATATGTTGAATACGATTCTAGTTACGAAGCAGGCTTTTAAAAGTAAAGTAATTGTGGATGTGATAATGGGGCGAAATAATTCCTATACTAGAATATACAAACATAATCAACTAGAACAATTTGGAAAAGGAATAGATAAGAACGATTTGTATTGGAAAGCTGTAATTCGGCAAGCGTTGTTTGAAGGCTTCGCATACAAAGAAGTAGAAACATTCGGAATCCTTAAAATAACTCAAGATGGATTAAAGTTTCTGAAAAATCCCTATCCGATCTATGTTTCTTGTGACCATGATTATACGGAGGAAACCAGCGAAGAGATTATTGCTTTGCGAGGGGGAGTAGGGCAGAACATAGGAGTTGGTGATGAAGTATTGTTTGCTCAGCTAAAACGATTGCTAAAATCGATATCAGAAAAGGAAAAATTGCCATTGTATGTAATTTTTGAAGAAAGATCGCTTAAAGATATGACCATGCAATACCCTACAACGATTGAAGAAATGAGCATGGTATTAGGAGTAGGTATTAATAAGGCAAAAAAGTATGGACAACCTTTTATTGACTTAATCAAAGAATATGTAAAAGAAAACGAAATAGAGCG
>CAYYUE010000127.1:0-6733 GCA_964474745.1 uncultured Bacteroidaceae bacterium
CTTTTTACGATTTTCAACGTGTAGTCCCTGTAGTAACATATAACGAAGAACTCTCTATAAAAAATAATCGTAATATTGAAATATCCGATGATCACAATATATACCTTGAGCGCATTTTAGACTTTAAAGTAGTAGACGATATTTCTCCTTTAGCTTTTGAATATCAAAATATTAAAAATATTATTCTGAATAAACGAAAAATCGAAATTATCAAAAAAATGCAACAAGATTTACTCCGAAATGCTGAGTTAGATAATAATATTGAGTACTTTTTCGATAATAAGGAATTAAAACCTAAAAAACAAACAAAATCAGATAGTACCATCACTCCGAAATACTAAAACTAAGTTTGTATGGTTATTTATCTATTATTAAAACATCTAGAAAATTGAATTTTTATGACCAAGAAAATAAATTTCTTTCTAATCTTTTTTTGTTTTGTATTCTTGACAGTAAATGCTCAAAAAAAAGAGATCATTATCGATCAGGTAGTTGCAGTTGTAGGCAAAAATATTGTCAAGTTATCGGACATTGAGAATAATTATGCTCAAATGCGAATGCAACAGGGATATAATGACGCGTTCAATAATCGCTGTAACATTTTGGAAAGTGTTTTACTCCAAAAATTACTTATGCATAAAGGGAATATCGACAGTGTACAAATTCCAGATCAATATATAGATTCGGAAGTAGAAAAACGCTTAAAATATATGCTGAAATATTACGGATCTAAAGAAACTGTTGAACGAGAATCAGGTCGGAAATACGAAGACATCAAAGAAATGTATACTCAATTGATGTATGAAAATATGATGGCGCAACAAGTAGAAGAAGGCATTGTAGCTAATGTAAAAGTTACACCTCGAGAAGTAAGCGAATATTTTAATTCTATTCCTAAAGACAGTATCCCTATGCTGGATGCAGAGTATGAAATATCTGAAATCGTACTTACTCCTATTGTTAATGAATCAGAACGTGATCGTGTACGTTTGGAATTAAACAAATTAAGAGAACGAGTATTGAAGGGTGAGAAATTTTCTATGTTGGCAACCCTTTATTCGGAAGATCCCGGATCTGCAAAAAAAGGAGGAGAATTAGGTTTTTTCTCTAGAGGAGAAATGGTTGGAGAATTCGAAGCCGCTGCCTTCGCTCTTAAACCCGGAGAAGTTTCTCCGGTTATAGAAACTAAATTCGGTTTTCATATTATTCAACTTATCGAACGAAGAGGCAATATGATTAATGCCCGTCACATTCTCCTAACGGCCAAAGTTTCCCCTGAAGATTTACTGAAAACTCGTATTCGATTAGATAGTATTGCTACTTTAATCACAGCCGGAAGTATTTCTTTTGAAGATGCTGCGCGTCAATATTCAGATAGCCAAACAAAAACCGAAGGTGGAATTGTTCCAAACCCCAATTCCGGAAATAATCGCTTTACGACAGATGTTATGAAGCAAGTATTTCCTGCAATTAACATAGAACGCATGGCTCAAGGTGATATTTCTTCAGTTACTCCAATGAAAAATGAGTTGAATCAAGATGCCTATCGTATTATAAAACTAAATCGTTTAATTGAATCGCACAAAGCAAATTTAGCCGACGATTATGATAAAATATATGTCATTGCTTTACAAAATGCCAAAAACGAAAAATTATTAGATTGGGCAAGTAAAATGATTAAAAATACCTATATTAAAGTAAATGAAGAATATAAAGAATGTAATTTCAAATTAAATTGGTTGAAAAAATAAAGAATCATGAATATAACTTCCGATAGTATTGTTATCAACAACTTGGTAACTAGATATAACGAATTAAAAAAAGAAATAGGAAAGGTTATTATCGGTCAAGATAAAGTAATTGACAGCCTGTTAATAGCCATATTTTCAGGAGGTCATTGTTTGCTAGTTGGGGTTCCTGGACTAGCAAAAACGTTGATGGTAAACACTTTATCAAGAGCCTTAGGGTTGGAATATAGCCGTATCCAATTTACTCCCGATTTAATGCCCTCCGATATTATCGGATCTGAGATCTTAGATGAAAGCCGTAAATTCAAATTTGTAAAAGGCTCTGTATTTGCTAATATAATTCTTGCTGATGAAATCAATCGGACACCTCCTAAAACACAAGCTGCTTTATTGGAAGCAATGCAAGAAAAATCGGTAACTGTATCGGGAATATCATACAAATTAAATCAACCGTTTTTTGTATTGGCCACTCAAAATCCTATAGAACAAGAGGGAACGTATCCTTTACCCGAAGCACAACTCGACCGATTCATGTTAAATGTACAATTGAATTATCCTTCGTTCGAAGAAGAATTGGAAATCGTAAAAACCACTACATCTGACCAGTCCCAAGATATACAAGTAATACTTACTGCGGAAGAAATTCTTGCTTTCCAACATGTAATCAAAAAATTTCCGGTTCCCGAGAATGTATATCGTTATGCTGTAAATTTAGTTTCTAAAACACGTATATCGGAACAAAATACACATCCTTTTACGCAAAAGTATATTTCATGGGGAGCAGGCCCTCGAGCATCGCAATATTTAATAATGGGAGCAAAGACTCATGCTGCCTTTTCCGGAAAATATTCTCCCGATATTGAAGATGTAAAAGCCATTGCTGTCGAAGTTTTGCGTCATAGAATTGTTCGAAACTATTATGCTGAAGCTGAAGGAATTTCTACTGATGCCATAATAAAAGAATTGTTGAAAGAATAATACCTGATAAAACAATTTTCAGATATGAAAAAATATATATTCATAGGTCTATTCTACGGAATATGTGTATTAGGATTACATGCACAAAGTGCTATCTATGTACCCAATTCAAAAAGTATTAAACCCAATCCTGCAACAGGACTTATCCAACCTGAAAGTTTTATTCTCATATTGGAATACAAGCCTGAACAACCTACTTATACGCTAGAAGACATTGACTTGCTTGATTCGGTGTACCGCATCGCATTCTCGCGCGAAAATCCAATGATGTATACGGTTACCATAGAAGGATATGGAAACGCAACAAACCAAAACCTTATAAAAGAACGAGTACAAGGAGTACATAATTACTTTACAAATAGAAGCAATGCTCAATTTATGATCCGCATAGCACCAAATCCCATCTCATCCAACTGTTATGGAGATTCGATAGAAATGGTCCGTTATGAAGTACCTACGGATCTCAAATACTATGACATTGCTCAACTCCCCGCAAGTAAAGCTATTTTTAACAAGACACCTTTAGACGGAAAAGTAAAAATAACCTTTACAAACAACCCCAAAGCGTGTGTAGGGGATTTCGAAGGATGCAGTTTACCTACTCGAGATTCCATAATTCGTTCTTATTATTCTTCTGTTACCCTTGCTAAAGGATCTTTACAGCATATAAGAAACACAAAAGCCGAATGTGTTGGCGATGTAGAATTTTCCATAGAAGAACATTTGGATTATCGAGAAATATTAAACCGATATTTTTTAGTGCCTCACGATAAACAAATTATTGTACAAGTGGGGTATATTGTATTACATAGCAATTACAAAAAAGCATACAATGAATGTACAAGAGAACTACCCGATTCCATTTTTGTAACATTTCCTGTTACTCAAGCCCAATTCGACAATAGGCTTAGAGTATTCGGTAAAAAATACACTGAAAAAGGAGCTGAATTTAAAAGCTTAATTACAAAAAAATTACCCTCGGATATTTCATTAAGTATCCGAGCTGCAATCAACCCTACACAAATTGACACTTTATTTTTAGCTAAACGTATAAACATAAATGAATTAGATGATTATTTCTTTCGTGCAAAAACAGATATTGAAGAAGGAGCTTTCACTGTAAAAGGGAATCATTATAAAGCATATCGCTACAACAAACGTGGCGAATATGAATTGAAAAAGCCTCTAAGATTGTTGTTTCGAATGGAAGATGATGTAAACAATGAAGAAATAGAAGATTCTAAAATAGATAAAAAATATGTCGATGACGAAATTATAGAGGATTAAGATCCTCTTTTTTACGTTTCGAAAAATAATAAAACCTATTAAAATGTCAAATTATTTACAATCCAATATAACGAAAGTCACTACACATGTTTTGCAAAACATGAAACAAAGTGGAGAAAAAATAGCGATGCTCACTGCTTATGATTATTCAATGGCACGTTTGCTAGACGGGACTAAGATTGATGTGGTTTTAGTAGGAGATTCTGCCGCCAACGTTATGGCAGGATATCGTACTACACTACCTATTACGTTAAACGAAATGATATACCATGGAGCCTCTGTAGTACGAGGAATATCAAGAGCACTGGTCGTAATCGATTTGCCATTTGGCACATACCAGGGCAATTCAAAAGAAGCATTGGCTTCGGCAATACGCATCATGAAAGAAACAGGTGCCGATGCAGTAAAATTAGAAGGCGGTATTGAAATTTTAGAATCCGTAAATCGTATTCTTTCTGCAGGAATACCTGTCATGGGGCATTTAGGATTAACCCCTCAATCCATAAATAAATTTGGCACTTATTCTGTTCGAGCTACAGAAGAAATAGAAGCAAAACGTCTTATCGAAGATGCTCATATCCTTGAAAAAGCAGGTTGTTTTGCATTGGTTCTAGAGAAAATACCTGCAAAACTGGCAGGCCAAGTTACCTCGGGAATCAAAATTCCTACTATCGGAATTGGTGCAGGCCCATACGTAGATGGACAAGTACTTGTTTTGCATGATATGCTAGGAATTACAGAGCAATTTTCACCTCGCTTTTTACGTCGATACCATTCTATTGGAGAAGAAATTACCACTGCAGTGAAACAATATATTGCCGACGTGAAATCTACCGATTTTCCCAACGAAAAAGAACAGTATTAATCTAAACATCATATTGGGAAGCATAAATGTTGCAAATGGATTCCTTTAAACGTAACATATTTCATAAACTATAAAAAGAGAACATGATGGCATTTTACGATCTGAATACATCTCAACGAAAAGAAATATGTGCAAAAATAGAATCTGATATATCTTCTGCTATAAAACTACACACATACAACGTCATTCTTCCTTATTTTGAAAATTCGGATACTTACATCCGAAAACTGGCTTATTTAGCAATAGGAAATGCCTATAAAAAACAGATAGTATCACTAATCGATATTATGATATTGCTAGAGACGTTGTACAATTCTTCAAACACACATACAAGACAAACTACAATCTATGCATGTGGAGAGATAGCCTTATTTGATTTTGAGGCAGTAAAACCATTATTAATTAAGGCTATTTCCGATAGCCATTCATCCGTACGCAATGCAGTAATAGGAAGTTTGAAGAAGTCCGGAGAGAAAAATCCAAAAGCCATAATCCCCTTCTGTAGAGAACATATACTTTCGGAAAATCCTGAAACTCGTCGATTGATGTGCCACGGCTTGGAACTTAGAGGAAGAGCCCATCCCGAAGAAGTTATTGATATATTGAAACTATTACAATATGAAAAAGTAAGAAAAGTAAAAAATATGCTTATTCATGTATTGGGGCAAATAAGTTATAAAAAAGGGTGTTTACGATACACAGCTTTTCAAGTAAAAGCTTGGGAAAATCCAAACATATATCCTTTATATCGAAATGAAGTGATAAAAGTACATGAACGATACGAAAAATTTAGCGAATTCACACAACAAGAAGTAACCATATTTTTTGAAAAAATATAACCTCAATTGTATATGCTCAAACGTGAACAATACCCAATGCCTGAATTTATTCTTTCCGCATTAATTGAACATCAATTAGAAGATCTTTATAGAGCACGGCCTGCATATCAACGAAACGATTATATCGGATGGATAACGCGTGCGAAACAACAAAAGACGCAAATTAAACGATTAAATCAAATGCTTTGCGAATTACAATCGAATAATGTTTATATGGGAATGTCCTATTCTTCTAAATCAAAAAAATAAATTTAATTTCTTTTATACTCTATGTATCATACATCTTTCCCCGTCAACATATCTTTCTCTTTCTCCGAATTTTTAGGCAATTTCCAGTAGGCATCTTCATCGTCGGGAACATCATCTTCTTTATCCAAATATAAATATATCGGAGATTTTGGACCTCTTTTTCGAAAAAAAACAGCAAATATAATTCCTGTTAGCAATCCCGATAAATGGCCTTCCCATGAAATAGGCTTTGTTTGAAACAAAGAAGGAAAAAATGCCCATATAAATCCACCATATAAAAAAGCAACTAATAATGCAAATGCCATTTGTCGAGGAATTCGTTTTATTATTCCACTAACAAAATGAAATGAGGCCAATGCATATATTACTCCGCTAGCTCCTATATGAACTGCACTTCCCCTACCCATCAGCCATGTAAAAAAGCCTGAAAAAATATATAAGACAAGTAATATCTTCCACGCCAATTTCTTATAAAAAAAGAACAATCCGAATGTTAATAATAGCATTGGAATAGAATTGGAAATAAGATGCTCCCAATCTGAATGTAAAAATGGCATCGTAAAAATTCCAATGAGACCTTTCATTTGAAAAGGGTATAATCCATATTGATTTAAATCAAAATTTCCTACAATATCCACTAATTTTACGATCCAAATCACACTCAAGATAAAAAACGAGTTCAAAGTTGCATAGAAAAATTCATGTTTATCTTCCATCGCTACCCATTACATTGTATTTATAATTTCCTATAAAAAGAATCTGAATTT
>CAYYUE010000128.1:0-6693 GCA_964474745.1 uncultured Bacteroidaceae bacterium
TCCTTCTTGAATTGAATAGGTATCAACTACCGGAAATACATCTCTAATATAGCCTGGATTCATAATGTTGATATCACGCTCAAATTTCGTAGTTCCAATCAAATCCAACATCATCAATTCATGACGATACAAGGCTTCTTTTTTCAACTCCCAGCGAATTTCATTCGGTATTGTTTCGGCTTGCTCGTGAGTAATAACACCTTTTGCTACCAATGCCGGTTTGTCAAGCGTTACTTTAAAGCGTTTCGTCGGTAGAACTATCACTTTTTCTCCAGCACCGTAGGTCGCAGTAAAACGTTCGGGGTGCTGTTTCAGTAAAGTTAATAATTCACTAATTTCGATATGATTTGGGCTGCGATCTTGTAAAAATACTTGATCTTTCCCTAAACCGTAGTATTCTTTCGGCAAAGTAAAATTCAAAGGATCAGATTCATATAACTTATTATACAATTGTTCTACATACCAGTGCATTCCGGAAAGGGTATAATTCAATATTCGCACATCAGTGCGGGTACCCTCTACTTCTTGAACATACCATAAAGGAAATGTATCATTATCGCCAAAAGTAATCAAAATTCCATTTTTACTAATTGCTTTCATGTAATTTTCAGCAAAATCACGAGCAGCATACTTATTAGAACGATCATGATCATCCCAATTTTCTTTAGCCATAATACCCGGCACTAAGAAAAGCGTCGCCAAAAATACAATTACCGTACTTAATTTGTGATTCATACCTTTTATTTTGGACATCCAATCAGCTAATGCCATTACGCCCAATCCAATCCAAATAGCAAAAGCATAGAACGAACCTGCATATGCATAATCTCGTTCACGAGGTTGTTTCGGCGGTTGATTCAAATAAATAACAATAGCTAAACCTGTCATAAAAAATAACAAGAATACAATAAATGTATCTTTTTTGTCCTTTTTTAAATGATATATCAATCCAGCAAGGCCTAACAATAAAGGTAAGAAAAAGTAGGTGTTCCGAGCTTTATTCGAAGCCAAATAATCGGGTAAATTATCTTGAGGTCCCAAGCGAGCTTCATCAATAAATTTAATACCTGACATCCAATTTCCGTTAATGTAATCACGAGAACCATCATCATTAAAATAATGACCTTGTATATCGTTTTGCCTGCCTACAAAATTCCACATAAAATATCTCCAATACATAAAGTCTACCTGATATCTGAAAAAATAAGTCAAATTTTCAGCAAATGTTGGCTTCCGATTGTCATTTTGATTTTTTCCGATCCAATATTTATAAAATGTTACATGGTAAGGACGTTGAGGGTCGTTGCTGTACATACGAGGGAAAAAACCTGTTTGACTGGGATCGTATGTATATTCTATGGCTGTACTTGCGGGAATATACTCTTCTTCTCCCTTTATGTATTTCGTATATCCTTCCTCTATTCCGGTAGGACGTCCTGCGGTATAATATTGCCCCGTGAATAATGGGGTGGAACCGTATTGTTCGCGTCCCAAGTAAGCACGCAATGCAACTGCATCTTTCGGTGCATTTTCATTAATTGGAGTATTTGCATTGGAACGAATAATCAAAATAAAAAATGTAGAATATCCTATAATTAAAAATAAAAATGCAAGTACAGAAGCATTAACTACCGGCTTGTTTTTCTTTTTACTCCAAATTAAACCCAATACGATAGCTGCAATCAATAACATAAAGAATATGATCGTACCAGAATTGAAAGGCATTCCGACAGAATTCACAAAAAATATTTCAAACCCTCCTGCCAGTGCCACCAGTCCCGGAATAATACCAAACAATATTACCGCTAGTAATATCACGGAAATTAAACCGGCTAAAATGAATCCCTTAGCTGTCGTTCTTTTGTATTTACGAAAATAATATACATATACAATCGCCGGAATAGCTAACAAATTCAATAAGTGAACACCTATTGCAGTTCCGACAAGGAATGCTATTAAAATCAACCACCGTAATGAATGAGAATCATCGGCTTGTTCATCCCATTTTAAAATAGCCCAAAATACGATTGCTGTAAAAAATGAAGACATGGCATACACTTCACCCTCTACAGCTGAATACCAAAATGTATCTGAAAATGTATAGGCTAATGCTCCAACAATGCCACTGGCAAACACAGCCCACATTTTACTATCTTTAATACAATTTTCATCAATCTTCACGAGTTTTTTACCAAGTAATGTAATGCTCCAAAATAAAAATAAAATAGTAAAACCACTAGATATTGCCGACATCACATTAACAGCAAAAGCCGCGTGTTGAGGATCGGTAAATAAAGTAAAAAATCGTCCTATCAACTGAAATGTAGGTGCTCCTGGAGGGTGTCCAACCTGTAACTTATATGCAGTGGCTATATATTCACCACAATCCCACCAACTAGCGGTAGGTTCTGCAGTAAGTATGTAAACAGTACTGGCAATAAGCAAAATTCCCCATCCCAGAATGTTGTTAATTAAATGATACTTTTTCATTGTGTATAAATTGATTAAATTTTATATTTCTTAATTATCATTACCATTGTACAGTATCTCTATGAATAGGCATTGTCATACAACGAGCTCCTCCCCCTGCGCGGGGTAATTCGGATGCTTCAAAAGTTACTACAAATTTTTTATAATCGTGCATGTGTATTTTATTTTCACAAATATCCTTTGCTGACAATACATGAAATCCAGCCTTATCCAGCGCATCTATAGTATGTGTATTGCGCTGATATCCGATTATTTTACCTTCTCCTAATGCAAAAAAGTTTGCACCACTATGCCATTGTTCACGTTGTTGGTTCCAAAGATCGGATCCTCCACAACATATAGGTTCCATATCAAAATGTAAATCTTTTAATCCTTGCATAAAATTTACTTTTGAGTGATAATGCACATTTCCATTATTTATCTCAATATGTGTCGTTGCATAATGCTTATTCTTCATTTTACCCATTATCAATGGCTCATAAATCATACACTGATGTTGGCTTAAAAATGTATAAACCATATCTAAATGTATAAACGATTCTGGTTTTTCAGGAAGTTCTTGTACTAAAATATCAAATTTTCGCTTTTCATTTTTAAATGTTTCTACTAAAAATTCAACACCTTTCTTCGAGGTCCTACTTCCATTTCCGATGCACAATACATCCTCGCGTGCTATTAGTATATCGCCACCCTCGGTGTGTGCATCTGATGCATATAAACGAGGTGTAAGCGTTTCGCAATGAAAATAATGTGTAAATATAGCTTGACATATAAGCATTTCTCTTTCTCGAACTTGATATGACATATTGTTTATCAAAACTCGATCATATATTGAAGAAGAAGCATCACGTGTAAAAAATAAATTGTATAAAGGTTTCAATATATACCGTTCATCAACGTATCTATCTGGATCTATAGATTTTCGATACTCAAATCCTTCGATAAGTTCTACAGTTAATTGTTTGGGAGTATGGGTCAGCAATTCATCAATTAAAAACTCACATTTATCTAACTTACATGATTGTATTATCAAGTCATTTTTAACATTATCATTTTCCAATACCTTTTCCAGCAAATCGGCTACGTAATAGGTAGTAGCCCACTTTGAAAGGACTGTAGAAAATCGATCGTATTCTTTATTTACAATCTGTTTATTAAGAATATCGCTATATAATGCTTTTTCAGCATTTTCCGGTGTCATACGCTCTATTTCTGCTCCCGGTTTATGCAACAAAACTGCATTCAATTTTCCTATTTCTGAATTTACCTGAACTTTATTCATCTGAAAAATAATGTATTGGTCGTTTTTTATAATTAAACCTACTTATAACAAATGGCAACAAGCAGTGATCATAATTCATTTCATACAAAACAATGTATATTCAAATTGCAAAGTTAGTCCTATTTATTGACTTATACCAATATTTTCGCAAAAAAATACAAACGTTCTTATCTTTCGTCCATCTTAAGTATAAGATGGTTTTTATAATCTAATTCAAAACAAAAAACTCTATTTTTAGCGAAAAAGGAAATCGTCATTTTTCATTTTCGAGACAATCTTAATGCTGTATAATTCAAATTCATTCAAATAATGTACAGTGTTTAATTTTCCGTTTGATAATAAATTTGAATTCGTTATTTTCTTAAATAAGTTAGAGAGAGAACCGTTATAATACCAATTCTCTCTCTTTCTTCACTATTTCGGAATATTTCGTATCAATTCTGCAACTATGTTGTTTAATTCTTCCAACTGCACATATAGCATGTGAACTTGTTCTGAATTTTGTACTTCTAAAGATTTTAAAAAATATTGCATCAACATTAATTCTTCAATCGTAAGTTCCAACTTTTCCTGACATTCAGCTGCAGTTTCGGCGACCTTTGCAAAATCAATCGTCATGCGTACATTGCTTTCGCTATTTAACAGTTGAGTTATTGTCAATGAATACTTTTTGTCCAACATGAACGGTTTACAAAAAGATATCAACACATTTGAAAATGCCTCTACTTTCGCTTGCAATATTTCTAATGGATTCATCATTATTATTTATCCATCGATAATAAAAATTCTTCGTTATTCCGGATATTCGACATATGTTTTTTCAAAAATTCCATAGCTTCAACGGAATTCATATCCATCAATAAATTGCGGAATACCAGAATCCGATTCAACATATCTTGAGGAATCAACAAATCGTCGCGACGCGTACTTGAACTGGCAATATCAATTGCAGGATAAATACGTTTATTTGATAATTTACGATCTAATTGTAATTCCATATTTCCAGTACCTTTAAACTCTTCGAATATCACATCATCCATCTTGGATCCAGTTTCAGTTAAAGCCGTAGCTATAATAGTTAAAGAACCTCCATCTTCTATTTTACGAGCAGCTCCAAAAAAACGTTTTGGTTTTTGCAATGCATTGGCTTCAACTCCTCCTGAAAGTACCTTGCCCGAAGCAGGAGCTACTGTATTATATGCTCGAGCTAATCTGGTAATAGAATCCAGTACAATTACAACATCATGTCCGCATTCGGTCATACGTTTAGCCTTTTCCAATACTATATTGGCAATACGTACATGACGTTCAGCAGGTTCATCGAATGTTGATGCAATAACTTCTGCATGTACACTGCGTTGCATATCGGTAACCTCTTCAGGACGTTCATCAATAAGCAAAACTATTAAATATACTTCCGGATGGTTGTATGCTATTGCATTAGCAATTTCTTTCAACAAAGTCGTCTTTCCTGTTTTCGGTTGTGCAACAATCAAACCGCGTTGCCCTTTTCCTATCGGAGTAAACATATCTATAATCCGAGTCGACATGGTTTCCTGAGGATGTCCGGTAAGTTTAAATTTTTCTTGAGGAAACAATGGTGTCAACGAATCAAAAGGAATACGATCTCGTACCTTTTCCGGTGCTAGTCCGTTTATATTTGAAACTTTAATCAAAGGGAAAAATTTCTCCCCTTCCTTAGGAGGGCGAATAGTACCTCTTACGGTATCTCCTGTTTTTAAACCGAACAACCGTATTTGAGACAACGATACATATATATCATCCGGGGAATTCAAATAATTATAATCTGACGAGCGCAAAAACCCATATCCATCAGGGATTATTTCTAATACCCCTTCAGCCTCTACTACTCCTTCCGCTTCAAATGAATACTCAGAGCGTACTTTTTTAGCACTTTCTTCGGTTTTATTTTCTTTTTCAGAAACGGCCACTAATTTCTTTTTCTCTATAGAGGTATCTTGTTGGCTTATGTTGTCTTTTTCAAGAGTCGTTTTCTTCTCTTCTTTCACTTTTATTGGTTCTTGCTTAAGCAAATTTGCTCTCATCTCCGGATATAATTCCGACATCACAACATCAGCATCTTGTATTATTGAGCTTAACATATTTTTTTCTTCGATAAGCCTAGCGGGAATCTCTGATTCATTTTTAACATAAGACGCCGATTCAGGCACAAAATCTTCTAATAATAAATCAGACGGAATTCCAATTAAATCTGGATGTTTCAATAAGAGTTTAGATGATGGTTCTACAATCTCAGGAATTTCTGGAATAGTTGGTAGCTCAACATCTCCAATGTTAAACTTCAATCGTGGTTCATCGTTTCTTTTTTCATTTTTTTGCCCAATTTGTTTTTTCGAATCATTTATGCTTTTTGATTGTACAACTGTTTTAGAGTTCGCATTTTTCATCGTCGATTCTGCAATCGGGGTTGGTTTCAAACGGGCCCTACGCTGTTTAGGCGTGGATGCATTATCCATTTTTAAGACATCGTCTGAAATAGGATTTATAGCTTGGTGATCTAAAATTTTATATATCAATTCTTGCATTGATAATTTAGTAGCACGCGAAATGCCCAATTGTTTGGCAATTTCGATTAACTCAATATGAGCTTTTTCGGAAAGTTCGTTTTTGTTATACATCAAAAAAATACTTTATATTTCTATTACTTTAGAACTTTATTTTATTGGAAATTTCTGGTTATCAACGAAAAGAAATAAGATCTTTCTCAAACCATAGACAAGATTCTTACTTGCAAAGATATATATTTATTTTAAAAACATATTTTTTTTTAGAAAAAAAATATCTTTACGTATTTCTTCACATGTTTTTTTCTTCATTTATATCTCATTTTAAGTACCTTTGAAAATCTTTTGCGAAAGCCTGTATTCTAATAATTAACT
>CAYYUE010000129.1:0-6688 GCA_964474745.1 uncultured Bacteroidaceae bacterium
GGATTATCGTACTATTTTTCTACAAGAAGAAAAATATTTTTCAGATATTTTGACGATTTCTTTATCAATCTTTGCTGTTATTGAAAAATTTATATACCGCATGATAATATAAAATCTAAGTATTTTAGGGATCTCCAATCGTATTATGAATCTATAAAGTACATGGATATTCGTTTAGTCTAATCCCAATAAAACAGATATTATTCTTTCAACTTGGACAATATAGTAGAATATAAAAAAAAGAGCCCCATAGAGGAACTCTTCTCCTAATATAAAATATGAAAAACAATTTCTTGTTACCAAGCAAATAAAGGACGATCAGCCATCATTTCGTTAACTTTTTTACGAGTTTCAGCAATTAATTCTTCGTTATTTACATCACAAAGAATAGCGTCAATCATATCCACAATGCCTGCCATATCGCCTTCTTTCAAACCGCGAGTAGTGATAGCCGGTGTACCTACGCGAATACCTGAAGTTTGAAATGGAGAGCGGCTGTCGAAAGGAACCATATTTTTATTGATTGTGATATCGGCTTTTACCAATGTATTTTCGGCAACTTTACCTGTTAGTTCAGGGAATTTTGTGCGAAGATCAATCAACATTAAGTGGTTGTCAGTACCGTTGGAAATCACTTTATATCCTTTGGCAACAAATGCGTCGGCCATTGTTTTAGCGTTTGCGCGTACTTGTTTTATATAACGGGCGTAGTCGTCGGTTAGAGCCTCACCGAAAGCAACAGCCTTAGCCGCAATAACATGTTCAAGAGGTCCACCTTGACATCCTGGAAAAACAGCAGAATCTAATAATGCAGACATTTTCTTAATTTCTCCTTTAGGAGTTGTCTTTCCCCATGGATTGTCGAAATCTTTACCTAATAAAATCAACCCACCGCGAGGTCCGCGAAGTGTTTTGTGGGTAGTTGTAGTAATAATATGGCAATAAGCAACAGCATTATTTAATTCGCCTTTTGCTATTAAACCAGCGGGATGAGAAATGTCTCCCATTAAGATAGCTCCGATTTTGTCGGCAATTTCGCGCATGCGTTTCCAATTCCAGTCACGGCTATATGCAGAAGCACCGCCGATAATTAATTTGGGGCGTTCACGAAGCGCAACTTCTTCCATCTTATCGTAATTAATGGTGCCTGTTTCTTCCTCAACACCATAAGCTACAGGTTTATATAAAATTCCTGAGGAGTTAACAGGAGAACCATGTGAAAGGTGTCCGCCATGATTCAAATCCAAGCCCATGAAAACATCGCCGGGTTGCAGACAAGCTAATAAAACAGCCATATTGGCTTGTGCACCGGAATGAGGTTGTACATTTGCCCATTCGGCACCAAAAAGCTCTTTAGCTCTATCAATAGCTAATTGTTCACTTTGATCAACAATTTGACATCCACCATAATAACGTTTTCCGGGATATCCTTCGGCATATTTATTTGTCATTACAGAACCCATAGCTTCCATAACTTGTGCGCTCACAAAGTTTTCAGATGCAATAAGTTCAATACCTTTGGTTTGACGTTGTCTTTCTTTTTCGATTAAATCGAAGATTGCTATATCTCTTTGCATTTCAATATATTGTTATATGTAAGTTTTAGTAATTAGCATTGCAAATATACGCAAACTTTTTAGTAATCAAAACAAAACTTTTATTCAATAGTTGAAGTAAAATGTTCTTTATGTATAAGATTTTAAAGTTTATTTATTTTGAACATTATCAATTTTTCTTTTTAGTTGAACTACGAACTAATTTTACCAGTGAAATCGTTTCAAATACGGTATAGATTAAATATACAACAGCAAAAAAGACTAAAAATCGTTTTGCCTCGAGTAAATGAGTAAACATATATCCGGCCAATACGATAATATGTAAAAACAATTTGCAAAAAGTAGTAAGCATAAATACTTGTGGAAATCGTTTCGCATTTTTTTCAAATACTTTATGTATACACCGGTATGTGAGATAGGTTATTGTAGTGAAATATACAATGATACCAAAAAAAATAGGTAAAAACCAAGTTGATTTTGTTAATGCTAAAAGGGCTGTAATAGCTGTAATACAAACAGATATAAATAGCAAGTGTTTAAAAAAAGTTTTCATATGTTTATTATTTATTATTACTACATAGGGTACTTAGGCAGGGATCTATGTTGCAGATGTTTCCTGTTACAATATTTGCTGTTTCTCGACATCCGCAATCACAGTAGCTTACCTCTTTACAGTTCGTGCAACTGGGAGGGATGTAGGCACGTTGTGTAAATATATTCCAATATTTTGTATCGGAAATGATTCGAGTGTCGAATAAAGATCCTACTTTGTGGGATGAATGATTACAAACACGAATATTTCCGGAGGGGTCTATAACAAAAAAATCTTTTGCTGCTGCGCATAGAGTTCCGATATATAACCTTTGGTATTTTTTGTAATTATCGATAATACAGCGAGGAAATTCAGTACCCACGGATCCTGTTCGTTGTGCATATTCCAATACTTGCTCCGCAATATCTAACATACCGTTAAGTTGTTGTCGATCCAAGGTTAGCTCTTCTATATAGGAAAGTCCTCTTCCGCCGGGTAAAAACCGGTTTAGCAGAATGGTTTCAGCTCCGGAAATGAGAGCTGTAGCCAAAGTGTTGAATAATTCGTAATAATTGAGCTTTGTTACGGTAACGTTTGCTGTGGTGTGTATCCCTATATGTTGGGCTTTGCGAAACCAATGCAAAACATCCTTGGCATTATCCACCCCCGTATGTTGAGCAAATGTATTTATGCCCGGTAAACTCATGTTAAGATGCACATTATATCTCTTAAAAAGTTCCAAAAAATTGTCAGTCATTGCTAACCCGTTCGAAATAAGTACAATTTCAGATTGTGTGTTGAATACATTTTTTTCTCGGATATATGCCAAGAGCTCAGGTAGGTAACTGCAAAGGAGTGCTTCTCCTCCTGATATGGAAAGATTTTCCACACCTATATTGTGTAGTATATCCAAACCCTGTTTCCATTGATCTAATGAGAGTTCAGCTTCCCTTGTATAGGAAATCCCTTTTTCTGAGGAAGCTTCCCAAGGGCAAGAACAAAACAAGCAATGATGATTACATTTGTAAGTAAGCTCCAATACTACGGATTTAGGTATAAAAAGTGATTCATTATTAGTTTGTACACAATGTGGTGCTGTATTCATATCGAATTTTTGTAAAAATAGTACCGGATTTCTTATATATGTATTTCGGAATCAATTATATTTTCTATCAATAAAATAATAATACATTTGTATTAATTTTGCGAGGTTTCCATGATTATAATCAAAACAAGTGCAAATTTACGTATTTATTTTGAATGGCAAATAGAAAATATAATTCGATTTTTGCAGATATGTTAAACGAATTCAATGGGTACTTATCTAAAATTATTTTGGAATCAAAAACGAATAAAATGAAACTTTATTAAGATTTTATATTGTTTTTTGAACATGAAAAAAACTTTTTGACGTATTCAAAAATGTTAGTATCTGTTGAAATCTTTTTTCGGATAGAATGGTAAAAAATGAATTCATAAATTAAAAAAGGTGTATCTTTGCAATCGCAATGGTTTTCGAATCGCACGGTTTGTCGCGAGGAGGAATAAAAGGGAATCAGGTGCAAGACCTGAACAGACCCGCTGCTGTAAGTTCCACCTTTTGTACAAAGGTTTTGTTGGAGTACTCTTTGCCACTGGTTTTTTCCGGGAAGGCACTCCATCGGGAATAAGTCAGAAAACCTGCCTTGCAAAAGTTATCAATAATCTCGCGGATTAGATTTTGGTATAGATTGTTTTAATCATGATTTTAGTAGGGAGCAAGCAATGAATATAAGTTATGTGTAAGTAACTTATATGCACATGACTGATTTGTAGAATCATTGAGTTCTATGAAATATGAATGATTGAATACAATACCATGTCTTATTCGCATTTATATGGAATGAAATATGACATATCTTTATAAGTATACTGTTCTTTTGTTTGTAAATGATTGCTTTTCTCGATCCAATATTTGGCCAACGTATTTTTTATCGGAAGCATTCATAAACAATTATTTTCCATACTATCTAAGAGCGATAGCTGATCAGCATATTTTTACAGATTTGTCCGTGTATACAAAATAATCAATTATAAAAACAGAATACGTCATGGGAAGTGTGGAAATTTTTATTGTAAAAAGAGATGGGAAAAAAGAATCGTTTTCAATAGACAAAATAAAAAATGCTATTCGTAAAGCATTTCTTTCAGTAGGCAGTTTTGCTACAAACGATGCGATTGCATCTATATTAAGTCGTGTAGATTTGTTTGACGGAATGCATGTTGAAGAAATTCAAAATCAAGTTGAAATTTCTTTAATGGCGGAACGGTATTTTGAGGTAGCCAAATCGTATATGCTTTATCGGCAAAAGCATACAGAAGATCGAGAAACTCGCGACAGGCTTCAGTTTTTGATTAACTATTGTAATGCCGAGAATGCAGCTACGGGTAGTAAATATGATGCAAATGCAAATGTAGATAAAAAGAATATTGCTACACTTATCGGAGAACTTCCCAAATCGGGATTTATTCGACTGAACCGTAGAATGCTTACGGATCGATTGAAAGAAATGTATGGCAAAGAGGTATCGGATAAATATCTCAATTTATTAAACAATCATTTTATATATAAAAATGACGAAACAAGTTTGGCAAATTATTGTGCCAGCATAACCATGTATCCTTGGTTACTTGGGGGTACAACATCCATAGGTGGAAACTCTAAAGCCCCAACGAATCTAAAATCGTTTTGCGGAGGATTTGTCAATATGGTGTTTATTGTATCAAGTATGCTGAGTGGAGCATGTGCGACACCTGAGTTTTTAATGTATATGAATTATTTTATTGCGTTGGAATATGGGAAAGATTATTATAAAAATGCGAATAAAGTAGTCGATTTGTCAACAAAGCAACGTGCTATAGATAAGATACTAACGGATTGTTTTGAACAGATCGTATATTCGATAAACCAACCCACGGGTGCGCGAAATTTTCAAGCTGTTTTTTGGAATATTGCTTATTATGATCGCTATTACTTTGAAAGTCTTTTCGGGGAATTCTTTTTTCCTGATGGCTCTCGTCCCGACTGGGAATCCTTGTCGTGGCTTCAAAAACGTTTTATGCATTGGTTTAATAAAGAACGAACGAAAACCGTTCTTACATTTCCGGTTGAAACAATGGCCTTACTCACAGAAAACGGAGATGTTAAGGACAAAGACTATGGAAACTTTACGGCCGGGATGTATGCCGAAGGCCATTCGTTTTTTACCTATATGAGCGATAATGCCGATTCATTGAGCAGTTGTTGCCGCCTTCGCAATGAAATTCAGGATAATGGATTTAGTTATACCCTGGGTGCGGGAGGTGTATCTACAGGTTCAAAGAGTGTATTGACTATAAATATCAATAGGTGTGTACAACATGCTTCACGAGCAGGGATTTCTTATCTAAAAATCTTGGAAGAAGTAATTGATTTGGTTCATAAGGTGCAATTGGCATATGATGAGAATTTGAAAGAGTTGCAAAGGAAAGGTATGTTACCCTTGTTTGATGCCGGATATATCAGTATGAGTCGGCAATATTTGACTGTCGGAATAAATGGATTGGTAGAAGCTGCCGAATTTATGGGAGTTGAAATATCTGATAATGAGTGTTATGTTCAATTTGTGCAAGGGATTTTAGGATTGATAGAAAAATATAATAAAAAATATAGGACGAAAGAAATATTGTTTAATTGTGAAATGATTCCTGCAGAAAATGTAGGTATAAAGCATGCCAAATGGGACAAAGAATCGGGATTTTCTGTTTCTCGAGATTGCTATAACAGTTATTTTTATATTGTGGAAGATAATACACTTAATGTGATTGATAAATTTCGGTTACACGGCAAAAAATATATAGAGCATTTAACAGGAGGATCCGCTTTACATATGAATCTTGAGGAACATCTTAGCGAAAAACAATACCGTCAATTATTACGTGTGGCCGCTACTGAAGGATGTAATTATTTTACGTTTAATATTCCCAATACAATTTGTAACGATTGCGGTTGTATTGATAAACGTTATCTTAAAAAATGCTCTAAATGTGGGAGCGAGAATATCGATTACATTACTCGTATCATCGGTTATATGAAACGAGTAAGTAATTTTTCGGCTCCGCGTCAGAAAGAAGCGAAGGTTAGGTATTATGATAATAAGAAAAATATATGTTAAAGTATACGGATTATACTATTGTATTTCAGGAGATCCCCGATGAAATTACATTGGCAATCAATATCTCAGGATGTCCTAATCGTTGTAAAGGATGCCATAGTCCGTATTTAATGGAAGATATTGGAGAAGAACTGACCCCGCAAACCGTATTGAGCTTGATAGAAAAATATACTTCGTCAATTACTTGTGTTTGTTTTATGGGGGGCGATCATGCTCCGGAAGAAATAGAATGTTTAATTGAATATATACGGCACCAATACGATATTAAAATTGGATGGTACTCCGGAGGTGAAATTTTCCCTCAAAAAATATACATGTTCGATTATGTAAAGTTGGGCCCTTATGTAGAAGAAAGAGGAGGGTTGCGTAATCCCAATACAAATCAACGATTGTATTCCATCCAAAAT
>CAYYUE010000130.1:0-6525 GCA_964474745.1 uncultured Bacteroidaceae bacterium
GAATACAAAAGTACAAAATATTTATCATTGTATTCAAAATACAATGCCTTACCTTAAATATTTTTCCTCTACGAGAATATCAAATATTTATATTTTAATCAAAAATATTTTGCTAAACACTCGTATGCGCTAATTAGACAACAAATATACGGGAAATAAAAACCGTTCATTTTACACCCGATCTCAGGAATGTAAAACTCTATCAAAGAACAACGAATCAGGCTTTATTCTTACAATTATTCAATACAATACGGTCTATTGGTTTATGAAAAGGATCTTTTTGTATACTTCCGGAAAATAATGCCGCAAGTCATGTAATACGTTTCAAGTATTTGAAATTGAGAGATTCCCATATGCTTTTTCCCTTGAATAATAAGCCTGGTTTCCTTCTCGATAACATGGTGCAAACAAGCAAAAAACAGTTGTTTTTTATTTCCAAACAAGCGATAAATAGTTGCATTGGAAATATGGAATGTATCCGAAATCCATTTTATGGTTACTTTTTTATAGCCTCTATCCACAAATATATAGGAAGTTTTTTCAACAATTTGATTCCGTATCTCCGTTTCACTTTTCGTTTTTCTCATTTTTATACTTATTTACATGTCCGCTTTTTAGAAAAACTAACTTTGTTTTTTATAACTTAATACTGCAAAAATATTGACTATCAAAGCAAAAACTCCCAACATCAAGAAATCGAAACCCAAGTCTCCAAAACCGCTACCTTTCATGCATACGGAACGCATGATGTCGACGAAATATCGCGGAGGCAATATATACGTAATAATCTGAGCCCATGTAGTCATGGAGTTAATGGGAGTAAAAATACCACTCATCAACATAAAAATCATCATGCAGAAAAACATCAGAAAAACTGCTTGTTGCAAAGTATTGGAATAATTCGATATAATCAATCCCAACCCCGATATAAAGATGATAAAAAGTATGGCCGCAGCATAAATAACAGATATTCCCCCGTAAGGAGCAATTCCATAAACCCAGCGTCCGATAAGAAATGCTAATGTAAATACGAACAAACCCAAGGTTCCGTAAAAAATAATTTTCGACAAAATAAATTCCCATTTGCGAACAGGAGTAACATTCATTTGTTCGATAGTTCCGGATTCTTTCTCCCCTACAATATTCAATGCCGGTAAAAATCCGCATAGCAAGATGATCAGGACAATCATCAATGCCGGAACCATAAACAAACGGTAATTCAAATGCGGATTATAACGATATTGCACTGTAAAATTAACCGGCATTTTTATATGGTATCCGGATTCTGCTTGCAAATGTGTGCCAAAATCGGATACAATAGATCCGAGGTATCCGCTTCCCATACCCCCCTTAATGCTGTTTACGGCATTGGCGGCAATAAATACCTCAACGAGTTCTCCGTTAACTATATCCCGTTCCATTCCTTCGGGAATTTCTAAAATCAAATCGGATTTTCCCGATTCCATTTTTTCCAGAGCACTCTCGTAAGTATCACAATAGGAATCCAATATAAAATAATCGGAGGCTTTGATTTGCTTCACTAATTTTTCCGATGTCGAAGACCGGTCGTGGTCTATCACGGAAATCCGTACGTCTTTTACGTCGAAAGTGGCTACCCACGGCAATACCAACATAACCAACAACGGAAACATGACCAACAATTTGGGTAAAAACGAATTCCCTTTAAATTGTTTGACTTCTTTTATCAATAAATACTTCAATGCCGACATAACTACTCCAATCTATCGTTAAATTTCTTCAAAGCCACTCCCAGTATGATAATGACCATTCCGATTAATACGAAAATTTCCTGCATCACATACCGTACAGAAGCTCCTTCAATCATGATTTTACGTACCGCAGAGATATACCATTTGGCAGGGATTATTTCAGATATCCATTGAAAAATAAGCGGCATACTCTCAATAGGGAAAAGCATTCCGCTAAGCATAATAATCGGCATCATAAAAACCATGCCACATATAAGCGTAGCGGCAAGCTGCGTAGTTACCAAGGTAGATACCAGCAACCCTATAGCTAAAGCCAAAACGATATAGAGTACGGAAATCACAACCAACCAAAACAGGCTTCCTGCCAACGGCACTTGTAATAAGGTAAATGAAAGTATAAAAATAATTATCAATACAATACAAGAGATGAAAAAATACGGAACCATTTTGGCAAATACAATAGTAATGGGTTTGACAGGCGAAGCCAATAATACTTCCATTGTTCCCGTTTCTTTCTCTCGAACAATGGATACGGATGTCATCAACGCACAAATCAGAATTAAAATCAATCCCATAATACCGGGGACAAAATTATAAGAGCTTTTCAATTGCGGATTGTATAACATCCGAATATTAGCACTAATTCCTGTTGACTGGGGAGGCGACGGCATCGCTTCTTGGAGGTAGTTTTGAATAGTCCCTACTAAGTACATGATTTCAGAAGAGGCCGTATTAGGATTCGAAGCATCGACGACAAGCGCTAGTTGTGAACCCTCGGGAGTCATCATACGCTCGGTAGTATTATTGTCGAATACTAAAACGACATCTACTTTGCCTTTTCGCATTAAGCGGTCAATATCATTCGGAGAAGAAAGTTGTTCCGTGACGGTGAAATATTCACTTGCTTCTATTTTTCTTGTCAAACGATCGATCATCTCTTCATTTTGAGGAGCTAATATCCCCACATTGATATTTCGAATTTCGACTGAAAGAGCAAATCCAAACAGGGTAATCAGTACCACCGGCATTCCGATAAGAACTAACAAGGTTCGTTTATCACGAAAAATATGAAAAAACTCTTTGCGTACAAATGCTATAAACTTTTTCACTATCATTCTCCTCTCACCGCTCCGCGGGCTATTATATCAAACACTTCACTCATTGAACCAACAGCATATTTCTTTTTCAGGCTCTCAGGAGTATCTAAGACTTCGATACGTCCGTCCACCATCATCGATACTCGATTGCAATACTCGGCTTCATCCATATAATGGGTGGTTACGAAAACAGTGATTCCGTTATGGGCCGCTTCGTATATCATCTCCCAAAACTGACGGCGGGTAGCAGGATCCACCCCCCCTGTAGGTTCATCTAAAAAAACGACTTTAGGATGATGGAAAATGGCTACCGAAAAAGCCAATTTTTGTTTCCATCCTTGCGGTAAGTCTCTCACCAGTTTATTTTTCTCCGACTGAAAATCCAAGCGTTCTAACATCTCATCGGTACGTGCGGCGATCTCCCGTTGAGGAATTCCGTAAATACCGGAAAACAACTGAATATTCTCCCAAACTTTCAAGTCGTTATAAAGAGAAAATCGTTGACTCATATAGCCGATATTGCGTTTAATTTGTTCCGATTGTTTCCAAATATCGAAACCGGCAACGCGTCCTTCTCCTGAAGTAGGAAAACTTAATCCGCATAACATCCGCATTGCAGTTGTTTTTCCAGCGCCATTGGCTCCTAAAAAGCCGAAAATTTCTCCCTTGTGTACTTCAAAAGAAAGATTGTCCACGGCAGTAAACGAGCCAAAACGTTTTACTAAATTCCGAACTTCTATTACATTTTCCATCACTTTTCCTCCAAATTCATATAACAATCTTCCATCGTAGCCTTGCAAGGAGACACAACAACATGTTGATGGTGAGCGTCCTCAATCAATATACGTTCTATCCGTTGGGGTGTTAATATGCTATTATGCAACAATGTAATGTGGTGTACATCACCGAAAGTATAACATGTTTTAATCTCTGCTATTTCACGTAAATCGTGCAATAATCGGAACATTTCGTCGGAACGGACCGCCAAAAGCGTTTTGTCGAAATTTTGGATAATCGCTTGCGGCGTATCGGTTATCATAAAACGCCCGGTTTGCATCATTGCTACGCGGTCGCAACGGTTGGCTTCATCCATGTAAGCAGTAGAAACCAACATCGTGATTCCAAAGGATTTCAAATGAGCTAACATTTCCCAGAATTCACGCCGCGACGAAGGATCCACACCGGTAGTGGGTTCATCTAAAAATAATACTGACGGAGCATGAATCAAAGCACAACACAAGGCAAGTTTTTGTTTCATTCCTCCCGAAAGTTTTGCAGCCTTACGATTGGCAAACGGTTCCAATCTACTATAAATATCTTGAATCAGATGGTAATTTTTTTGAATTGTAGTTCCGAAAACAGAAGCAAAAAACTGTAAATTCTCCATTACCGTGAGATCAGGATATAAAGAAAATTTTCCCGGCATATATCCTATTCGAGTACGAATTTGTTTATAGTCTCTCTTTATGTCCAATCCGTCTACAGAAGCCGTACCCCGATCTGCCGATAACAATGTAGCCAAAATACGAAACAGCGTAGTTTTACCTGCTCCATCAGGACCGATAATACCGAATAATTCCCCGCGCCGTACTTGCATTGAAACAGTATGTAAAGCTTCAACCTTCCCATATACTTTGGCAAGGTCCTGCACCTTCACGGCCGGTTCTTCGGAAATAGATTTAAGTATTGAATTTGTCATGTATTCTCCTTATTAATCAAATGTCCCTCTATTTTTACCACAATGTCTTTTTTGATTCTACGCAATATGCCGCTTTTCTTCTATGAGAGGATGAACGTGTTTATTACCAAAAGCTTGATAGAATTGCCCCATGAAATTTAAAAGAATCATCTTGTTGGAAAATTCCGGTCATTTGCATTTGCCTCTGCGGCGCTATCTCATTTTTCGATTTTATATCCCCTGAGATTTCACAGCCGGAAGTTCGATATCGACTATCCTTCATACTCTATTCGCAGGTATTCATTGAGAAAAAAACAGCATCAAAACAAAATTCCCCCGTACATACCCAATTTGATGTACCCGTCATTTTGAACGGCTATTTTTACGGCATAAACCAGGTTTTCCCGCTCATCTTGAGTTTGGATATTTTTGGGTGTAAACTCGCTTTTCGAAGAGATCCATTGAACAACACCTTTGTATTCATGCACTTTACCACCTCCAAAATCGGCAAATACTTTTACTTCCTGTCCTAATTTTATAGTACTCAATTGTGCGGACGTTACATAGGCTCGCAAATATACCTTATTCAGGTCGGCAACTTTGAATAAGGGTTTCCCCGTTGCAACAAATTCACCGGCTTCGGCGTATTTAGCCAACACTGTTCCGGTAACCGGCGAAACAATACTACATTTTGCTAATTTATCGTTGATTTGTGCAATTTGCATATCAATTCCGGAACCTTGCGCATTCAGGCTGGAAACAGAATTTTGTAAGGTCGATTGCTGAGCTGTAAGTTGATTTTCCAAAACGATAATTTGAGAATTGATATCATCCATTTGCTTTTGCGTGGCAGCACCATCTTCCAACAACCTTTGTAAGCGCTGATGTTCAGACTTTTGTTTTTTAATTTGCTCTTCCAATGCCGAAATTTGTTTTTTCACATCGGGACGCGTACGAGTTACGGATTCGACATTTTTTTGAAGTTGTAATTTTGTCAAATAGAGTTGTACAGAATCTATGACTCCTACTATTTGATCCGCAACAACTTTCTGTCCTTCACGAATATCGAACACAAGTAGCTTTCCGGTCGATTCTGCAGATACCGTTACTTCTGTCGATTCGAAACTGCCTTCGGCATCGTACCGGTTTTTGTTATGATGACATGTTACCGACAGGAAACCTATCATACTATATAATAACACTTTTTTCATTTTGGATATTTTTATTGATTCAACGTAACTTTCAGATCATATATGCTTTTCAGCAGCTCCAGTTCATGGAGAGAACGTGTTTGTATGGCATTGTTTTCGTTGGTGATGTCGCGAAGTAAATCGGAAACAGTAATGATTCCGTTTTGATATTTGGATTCGGAAGCCTTACGTATAGCTTGACGCAATATCACAATTTCGTTATCGGATTGTTGCAAATCATGCATTTTAATTACTTCGTTTTCAAGTTGTGTTTGTTGTATATTTAAATTCCACAGGAAAGTTTTTTTCTGAACCTCAATGGATTGCTTGGACAAAGCAATTTTATGTACATCATTTTTATGGGTATAGAAACTGCTGATATTCCATTGGAAACGTATTCCGGCTATGTAATTCCATGAAAATTGATTATTCAACATATCGTTAAACAAATTCAAGCCGGGCCTGCCGTACCATCCTTGTGCATACAAATCGAATCGCGGCATGACGGCCGCATTTACCATTCGTCGTTGAGCTTCGGATTGTTCTATCTGTGCATCAAACAATTTCAACTCCGTACGGTTATTATCGTTTGTAATTTTAATCATTTGGGGTCTTTCAATGGGTTCGGATAAAGGCAACTCTCGTCCTATCATCAACGAAAGTACTTGCCGATAAGCTTTTATAGAAACTTCTATTTGCGTACGTTGTTGCCGCAAAGATAATCGTTCCACTTGAATATTATCCAAATCCGATTGAAGTACCATTCCATTCTTTACTCCTGATTGTACTACTTTTAAATTGTTGCTAAGCAACGTATCGGCATAATAATT
>CAYYUE010000131.1:0-6502 GCA_964474745.1 uncultured Bacteroidaceae bacterium
TATAACATTACAAAACAACCTATTTGAAAAATTACGAATAATAAAATTAATAGTAGAATTTTAATTTTACGACTTCTAAGTGTCAAAAAGGATAAGAGAATTGAAAGTATAATCATAATAGAATTAAAGAAGATAAAAGTGCCTCTACTATTATACGACCACCTATATATTGGCCCCTCGCTACCAAGATGATAACTTTCAGAATCTTGTAGATAACATATCATTTCTGATGCAGAAATCATCAACTGCATTGATCCCAAAAATAGTATTATAATCTTTATTGTTATTTTTAATACTTTCATAGTTATCAGTATTTTACATTTAACTCAATTGGATTCCCATAAGATTTTAACCAGTTATGAAAACTGTCATTCTTACTTGTTAAATCTATACATCCTGCTGATCCAGGTGTTTTTCCTCCATGAATAGAAAAATTTGCTCGTCCATAAGTATTTGTTCCATCCATTGGAGTTATCCATGTTCTAATATTTCCCCAAGAATTTGTTCCTCCTCTCCATTCCCCTCGTGCAATATTAGCAATAGCTTTCTGAAAAGTAGAAATATTATTCCATTTTTGCGTATTTGCAGGATCTACCATATAACTACCTTCTGGAATAGGTCCTTTATCTTTCTTCGATTGAAATTCAGGTTTTTGATAACCATCTCTTCCACTCGTTCCTTGCCAAGATAATCCTGGTATATCAATAGAATAGGTTTTGTCATATACCTTTAATTCTTTTAAATTAAACTGAAGTTCAATGTTTTGACCTGGTAGAATTATTTGTTGCCCAACATTAATTTTGTTAGGATCTTTTATTTTATTCGCTTTTGCAATATCTTCAATTGTCAAATTCGTACCAAAGCCTGCATTTATTTGTTTTGCAATTTTTGTTAAATTATCTCCTTTTTGAACAGTATAACTTGTTGGTAAAGGAACAGGAGTAGTGGGTAATTCCCTTATATTGCTATTTATAGCATGCCCTAATCCTCCTTGTGGATCAACTTTGTGTACCACTGGTTTTAGCTCTATACTTTCTACTTTCTTCTCTTCCCCACCGTCCAAATCAATGTAACTAATGGGTTTATTTCCAGCATATTGGCATGGCGTATAATATGGATATTTAAACTGCAACGGATCCACGTTGATAAACCTGCACAACCACGCGGCGTAATAGCGCATACCGTAGTAATACAATCCCGTTTCTTCATCTCTCTCCTTGCCACAATATTTGTAGCGCTTTAAGGAAACCTCTGTTTCAGAACGCCCACTTCGGTATGAAGTGGTTCCAAAGGGGTGATATTCTTCATAAGAAATAATAGCTCCTATTTTATCCAACTCCAAGCAAGCAGAACCTAAGTGGTTATCGTATTGGTATCTTACAAGTGGTGCTTCTCCCGTTTTGGTTTCAATTCTTACAAATACCTTTTCATCGTCGGAGACATTAACCGTACTACGTTCCAAATCAAGCGTATCATTTACATATTTTCGATATATTTCATATCCACCCACATAATAGCGTTCTTCACGGATATATCCTTTATCTACTACTTTCCTTGTACGGTTACCGCCTGCATCATAATTATAGTAGGAATTAAAAGTACCATTTGAGGCACTTACCAATTGGTTTTGATAATCGTAAACCATACTCGAAAGATGCGGCATCGTAAGCATATTGCCATGGGCATCGTAACTGTATTGGTTGGCTATATTATTATTCCCTAACAAATAATTATTTGCTGTAGCATATTGGTAGTTCTTCCAGGCATCTTGCAATATATTTCCCAATGCATCATATTGATAATTATGTGCATAATTTTGCATGGCGTTAGCTGCCGGGTTAGGTACAGAAATGTTGTTTACAAAATCGTTTTCATTAGGAGCGGTCAAACTTGTTAATTCTCTACCTGTAGCTTTAATTAATCTATAAAGAGCGTCATATTCATACGAAGAAACAGGTTCCATTTGTTGATTAGCAAAATAATGTGTTTGCTGTGCATTGTCCCGTTGTTGTATGATATTGCCTACGGGATCGTAGGAGTAGTTCAAGTCTTGTAGTATATCTTGCCCATTGTTCCGAGTTGTGAGTAATCGGGTTAATCTGAAGTTTAACGGGTTATACTCGTATCTTGTTTTGGTATTGTTTCCGAAGTAAATGTGTTCTCGTTGCCCTTTCGGATTGTAGGTGATGTTGGAGACGTGAAGAACCGCATCTGCCCTAACCGTTTTCAATAATCTTCCTTTGTCGTAGGAGTAGGAAATTACTTTTCCGTCGGGTTGAGTTAGGGTCAGGGGCCTGTTCAGGGCATCGTAGGAGGTTTCCACCACAAATTCTTCGTTTTGCAGTTGAGGCGGATTGTTCCAGTCGATGAGGGATACAGGGCGTGACATATTGATATTAGGGTTTGTTAATTACATTACAAAGATAAACATAATTTTTTGATTATGCTGTATTTTTCTTGTTAAAAACTATTCTATTTGCGTGTTGTCTAACCGCAAACAGCTTTCCAGTACCGCATCTCGGGCTTGGAAATACCGCTTGCAATGTTTGCATTGAATTCTATTTCGCTTACCTTTTTTCATACTTACTTTATTACAATAGATACACTTCATACAAATTTGATTTTCAATAAAAAATAACGATAAAAAGCGCCATATGCTACAACACTCGGTAAGAGAGGTTTGAAAACGAGCTTTTTAGAGTATAAAAGAGCAGAGAAGGCATGGATACACACCTTCTCTGCTCTTTACATCGACTTTGCTTTTTCTTGATTTTGAAGAGAATACGCTCTTTGTTTCGAAAAAGCACCATTTGATACGCTACCTATTAACATTACTAATTCGAAACGATTTATCCTCAAATATAACTGTTAAATCAATTTTTATAAGACTTTCATCGTAGTTATTTATATATGAAACCATATATTTATCTTCATTTTCAGAACTCTTCATTACGTTTAATGTTTTTAACCATTCAACATCACAATCTTGGGCGTTCAGAAATAGATCAAAATCTGTTTCTTTCTCCTTTATTATTTTATTAAAAAATGCTTTTGTACAGTACTTTTCTCGGATTGCATTCATGGTATCCATATTGGAATTTTTAACACATGCCATAATATACTCTGTATAAAATGTTTTTATCATTTTTGTAATATCTTGATCTTTAATGTTATACTGTTGTTTATATACATTAATCGCAGAAATGCCTATTAAACTTAAAAATAGGCTGAAAATAATTTTACTCTTCATTTTATTCATATAATCATTATTTTTTCCATCTAAAAATTGTATAATCTGGCTGAGCCTTTCGATAGTCTCCCCCTGGCCAAAAATCCCTCTGCTTAAAATCAGAGATCCAAGACTTTCCATCAAACATTTGTATGTGCCCATGTGGATGATTCTTGTTCTCCCCTTGAAAATTTTTCATAACAACAATATCTCCTTTCAATGGAATGTAATTTTCTTTTGATATAATTTCAAATCCTTTTTTTTGCAAAAATGAAGTATAATCTTTCGCGGATACAGGATTTCCACTTGTATCTAATCCGCCTGCTTGTAAAGCCAGTCTTACATATTTTGCACAATATCCGGATGATTGGGATAAAGCATTTTTAATTATATATTCCACTGATTTATCAATATTAAAAAGTCCTTTTTTATCTAGAGTCTCTCTTTTAATCTCAACCGTAAGAGTCATGTCTTCTTGGATAATATTTCCATCAACATTTCCGTGGTAATAAATATTTTCATCATTGGTATCAAAATTTCCAAACCAATGAGCTGTTGCTCCTATGTAAGTTCCTCCTTCGGGTATATTATCTATAGTTACATTTTTGTCCCAAACCGCAGTCTTTGACCCTTCGGGAACATACCAATCTCTTCCATCGGGGTCAATTCTATTAACTGGATTATTCGCGACATACGCATGCGAGCTAATATTCGGATATTTCATGTACATAGGATCCACACTTGTAAACCTACCTATCCATGCAGCATAATACCTTGCTCCATAATAGTAAAGCCCCGTTTCTTCGTCTCGTTCTTTAGCGCAATATTTATAACGTTTGAGACTTACTTCTGTTTCTGTTCTTCCACTTCGGTATGAAGTTGTTCCAAAGGGGTGGTATTCTTCATAGGAGATAATCGCTCCTATTTTATCCAACTCCAAGCAAGCAGAACCTAAATGGTTACTATACTGATATCGAGTTGTAATCATAGGGGTGTTTACAACGTTTCCGTTTATAACGGTTAAAGTATCCATGATGGTAAAGGTTCTGTTGGCATCCCATTCATACCTGGTTATGGTTTTTGGCTTTTCTTCATCGCTTTGTTTCGGAATTTCCTCTTGGGTAACTTTAATGTCGTAAAGATTTATGGAAGAACGTTCGGTAGAAACTACATTCCCAGTATATTTTCTATATATTTCGTATCCTTTTATATAGTAACGCTCCTCTTTTACACCGTTTTTAATAGTTACTTTTCGAACCCGTTCCCCATTATTGTTATAGACATAATAGGCTTTATCACCCCCAATATTTAATAAAACCTCTTTTAATTGGTCTTGATAATCGTATAGCATAATTGAAAGGTGTGGCATGGAAAGCATATTACCATGTGCATCATACGTATAATCGTTTAAAGTTTGGGTTTGATCGTGTTTGAGTAAGTAGTTATTCCCCGGGTTATATACATAGTCCCGTGTCCACTTGCCCACACTTTGTTGTTGCAAGATATTGCCCAATTTGTCGTATTGAAAACGTTGGTTATAATTTTGTATGGCATTGGTATCCGAGTTGGGGCATTGGATATGGTTCGCAAAATCGGTATGTGAGGGCATTTGCAAGGCGGAGAGTTCCCTTCCTGTAGCCTGTGTTAATCGATATAACGCATCATACTCATAGTTGCAGACGGGTTCTATAACACTATTATTAAAATAATGTGTTTGCTGTGCATCGTCCCGTTGCTGTACAATATTACCCACCGCATCATACACATAATTTAAGTCCTGCAAAACATCCAGTCCATTGTTTCTCGTAGTTAACAAACGAGTTAATCTAAAATTCAAAGGATTGTAGTCGTATCTTGTTTTGGTATTGTTTCCGAAGTAGATATGTTCTCGTTGCCCTTTCGGATTGTAGGTGATGTTGGAGACGTGAAGAACCGCGTCTGCACTAACCGTTTTCAATAATCCACCTTTGTCGTAGGAGTAGGAAATTACTTTTCCGCCGGGTTGAGTTAGGGTCAGGGGCCTGTTCAGGGCATCGTAGGAGGTTTCCACCACAAATTCTTCGTTTTGCAGTTGAGGCGGATTGTTCCAGTCGATGAGAAATACGGCACGTAACATGTGGATATTAGGGTGCAAATATTTTTATTAATTGGGTGCAAAGTTACATAAAAAACTTAAATATAATGTTATTTTTTTGAAACAAATACCCGCAGGCAACTTCCTCTATATTGTATTTGATGCTATACGATTCAAAAAGCGACCTTGATACAGACGTTTTTACGCATGCAAAGGTGTTCAATACTACCAAGACAGCCCCCATTTTCTGGAACTGCCTTGGGTATAAACAACAGAAAATCTGTTTGTTGTAGTCTTGAAAAGAACCCAGGTGCAAGAGGGTGCGCCACCCATTTGGTACAGTACCGCTACCATTCAGATATTAATTTGATTGTATCATCAATAGGGTCATACTTGAATATTAATTTCTTATTTGGATAAATATAAAAATGTTCTATTGTATGAAACATATAATCATCATCGTAACCAACTTTAAACCAATAATAATGATTATTAGAAGTATCAAAAGAATCTTCATATAAAAGTACCTTTATACCGTATTGATTTTGGGTGTATTTTTTTTGAATATTAGAAAATTCTTTAGTTTCAGATAGTTTGTCAACATAGAAATTTATAATAGAATCAGGAATATCGAGCTGTGTATTTGTATTGTTGAGGCTATCCGTAAAAGCCTTATCGGGTAATTTGACATCATTATTTATGCAACTAAACATAAATAAGATGAATGCTAAAAGAAAGATTTTATAGCCCTTCATTTTTTTTGAATGCTTCAAGTGATTTCTTATCATTATTTATTTGTATATTTTTATTTTCTAAGTCTTTTATCCTTTTTTGTATTGATATAGCCTTATCTGAAGTTGGATTATCAATCCCTTCAAATTTTTGAGATAAAAATTCTATTTGCTTATTGTTATCGTAAAGTTCTAAATTAAGTAACTTTTCATAGTCATTTATCAACCCCTTCAACATCGTCGTCATTTTATTTTGATAATCCGGATCAGTAGCAAATACTCCTAACTTCCCTTTCAATTGAAGTCCTTTTGCAAAATCTGTAATAGTTTTTTTATCATCAAATAGTGTTATATAAGCATCATTAAAGTTCGTTTTAAGAAGCCTTATATATCCTTCAAAGCCTTTTTCAAGGGTTGAAAAATTTGCAAAATTTTCTTTCATCTTATTTTCTTTACCTTTAATAAATT
>CAYYUE010000132.1:0-6467 GCA_964474745.1 uncultured Bacteroidaceae bacterium
AAATATAAAGAAGTTTTGAATGCCTCAATAAACTTACGCCAAAAAGAGTATGATTAATTCTGAACAAAAACCAAGATAACAGATGAAAAAATTAATGATAATAATAAACTGCGTTTTTGTAGCGACAGTTGCATTATATGGGCAAAAAACCGATTATGAAAAAATATGGAACCATGTAGATTCTTTATATTCCCTTTCATACACTCAATCAGCATATAAACTTGCCGATAGCGCTTTAGTATTAGCAAAGAAGGAAAAAAACAGTTTTCAAATCCTCCAGTCGACTGTTCGGATGTCACAAATTTCTACAAGGTACATGGAGAGTTATTTCGACTCCTCCTTAGTACATCTTCAAAGCATACTACCGCTACTAGATAAAACAGATAAAAGCGTATGTTATGCTTTAATAGCAAATTGTTTAAATGAAATATGGAATTCTGTTCAATGGAAAATAAGTCCATATTCCGATATTATCAATCCGATTAACGGGAATTACATGTTATGGCCTACACAACAATTTAAGGACACCATTCAACAGTATTTGTACTTATCTGTAATGTCTTATCCCGAAATATTACAAAAAACATCTGTACAAAAATATAATTCGTTTTTTGAAGAAGGGAATAAAGAAGGCTTTTTATTACGTCCGACGTTGTATGATATATTGATACAAAATGTATTTTTAATTTCCCAACCTTATACTTCCGAAGAATTGGAGACCATGTTTTCTGTTATTCAAAATTCCAATCTATTTGGTGTAGATTCTCAATTTATGGAGGTAGAGCTTCCGAAAGAAAGATTGTTTTGGAAAATGCGTTTATTACAGTTTTTGACACAATTTCATAAAAACGATAGTTTTGATATTCGAGCTCATATAACATTGCAACGAATACAATATTTGGAAAATTGTATTCCGAAGTCGGATAGATCCTTGAAAAAGGATTTTTTTGTAAAAGGAATGGAGCAAAATATAAAATATTATAAGCAACAGACTTCGTATGTAACAAATTTTTATTACGAATTGGCAAGTTATTATAATGGGTTGGAACAAAAGATAAAAGCAATGACGTATTGCGATACTGCCTTCATTCTATATCCCCAAAGTGAAGGAAGTATTCATTGTTATGATTTGTGTGCTGAAATACGAAAGCCATATTTAAATCTTCAAGCAAATGTAAATGCAATTCTTTTGCAGAAAAATTTAGGAAAATTGCAGTATAAAAATATGGATACGGTATATTTTAAAATGATTTCTTATATTGACAAATTGGATCAAAGATCTTTGTATTACAATCAAGATAGTTGTATAATCCTGATTAATCAACAGCCGTCGCTTATTGAGTGGCAACAAATCAATCCCCGGTTTGAGGATTACAAAATGCATGTAACTGATTTTATTTTGCCGGCGATGGAAGCTGGAAAATACATAATCATAGCGAGTAATAATAGAAAATTTGAAGGCGGAAAGAATTTAAAAACAGCATGTTATGCTAAAATAAATTATACGGATATTGATGTAGTTCAAATAAATTGGGGAAATGGTATATATGAAGGATATGTTGTGAATCGGAAAACCGGATTTCCAATACTAAATGCACAAATAAAATTATACAAAATATACAAGGAACAACAATTCATAAAGAATATACCATTACAAAAGAAAGGCTATTTTCATATTTCAAATTTAGAAAGAGGTAATTATGAATTAAAAATACATTTCGGAAAAAGTGAATATGCATTACAATTTTATAATTACGTAAATGAGAATAAAAAAAGTAGAAATGTTACAAATCTTTTTACCGATAGGGGAGTATATAAACCCGGAGAGGAAGTGTACTTTAAATCCATTCTTTATCAAACCAATGGTCTTGACAGTGGCAATGTTATTGCAAGAGAAAAAGTAACTGTTGATTTTAAATCTGCTTCGGGAGAAACATTGGATACTTTAAATTTGCTTACTGATGATTTTGGATCTGTTTCAGGACGGTTTAAAATTCCGCAGAATGCTCTACCGGGATATTTCGCTATCGAACTTCACTATGGTCTCCAGGTTGATAATGTATATAAGGCTATTAAAGTAGAATCGTATAAACAACCCACATTTATAATCGCTTTTGAGAAAAACAATACAATGTTACGATTGAATAAAGAGGTTACGGTAAAGGGAAATGTTATCTCATACACTCAGGTGCCGATAAGTAATTCTCTAGTTCGATATAAAATAACGCGTGCTTCAAATATGCCTTATTGGAAAAACTATAATATTGATTTTGATAATACACGAGAAGAAACAATCGTTTCATCTGCTACATCAACTGATGCTCTGGGAAATTTTAGTATTTCGTTTGATGCGCTTCCGAATCTTACCGTTGATTCTAGCATGTTACCATACTATACCTATACTATTTCGGTTTCGGTTACCGATGGGATAGGAGAGACTCAGACGGGGGCAACTTCGTTGAGAATAGGATCTGAAAATAGTTATGTTAGTTCAGAGGTTTCTAGTATATTAACATTTAATGATAGTATTCCTTTTTCGTATAAGAATTTGAACGGAGAACGATTAAAGGGAAAAATTACGGTTACATTGGATTTGCTGAAAGTGCCGAACCCTGTACGATTACCTAATCCGCTGGATCCTGAGAAAGAATTTGTTTCTCATTTATCTTCATCTGATTTTTATAAATGGTTCCCTTATTATTCTTATGCGGGAGATGATAATATGGATAATTGGCAAGTATTAAAAACTGTATATTCATCATCATTTATAACAACTACAGATAAAGAAACATTTTTTAAGCTTCCCAACTTGAAATCGGGGGTATATCGTGTTACGTTTGCGACGAAAGAAGAAGGAAAAACAATTATGAATCATGCATTTTTTACTTTTTTACCCCTAAAAAAAGGAACCATATTACCGAATAATGATTTGTTGTTTGTATATAATTCTCAAAAACGCTACGAAGTAGGTGATACAGCCGATGTTTGGCTTGCATCCAAATTTTCCGACATACAAGTGTATTATACTATTTTTTCTGGACAAGCATCTCTTGAAAAGGGGGTATTGTTATTGAATCGAAAGCTTCAAAAGTTAAGTATTCCGGTTACAAAAGAGATGTTAGGAGGTTTTCAAATTGCCTTTGCGACCATATGTGAAAATAGTGTTGCATCAAAAACTATTGATTGGCAGGTCCCGTTTACAAAGAAAAAACTGAATATCAAATTTTCTACATTTCGTAATAAATTACAACCTGGTAAACTTGAAGAATGGAGACTCCGGGTTACTAATTACAATAATAAAGTAATCGATGCCAATATGGTGACTTCACTTTACGATGCAGCATTAGATGTGTATCAACAAAACATATGGGATTTTTCTCCATGGGAGGAAAAATATCCAAAAAATCTTCAAATGTTTATATCCAAAAATCTTCAAATACAAACCATCAATTCTTTAGAGGATCAATCTTTAATAAAAGTTTCTTTACCGGTATATTATCAACTACCGGAATTATTCTATTTGAAAATAAATCCGAAATATGATCATTCTCGTTTTACTTTTGTGAAAGGAGGCAGAAAAAGTATTATTGGAAGAGTGATTGATGCCGAAACGTATAAGCCAAAATCACTAGTCAGTGTAGTGGTTTTTCAAAAGGGGGAACAAAAAGAAGCAACTGTTTCCGATTTTAATGGATTCTTTAATATTCAATTACCAGATACCGGATACTACGATATAAGAATAATGCACGCTGGGTTCCGTTCTGTGTTCATGGATGGTATAAATGTTGTGGATTCGGCTATTACAACCATAGGAAGCGTTAGAATAGAACCATCTGGCATACGATCAAGGAATTATCCTATGTTGTCAGCTTCCAATAAAAGAAACTTTTTAAGAAAGGGAAATGTTGATAGTGAAATGGAGGCTGTCGAATATGATATGACTGCAGGTTATTTTTCTATGGATGCTCCTATTACAACAAGTGAGGAAGAAAAAATAAATACGCCACAACTACGGACTCATCTCTGTCAAACGGCTTTTTTCTATCCTAATCTTTATACCGATACAGTAGGAGATATAACTATTTCGTTTACAGCTCCGGAACTGCTTACTCAATGGAATTTCAAAGGATTGGCATATACTCAAGATTTGAAGTATGGTGAATTTCTAAAAACTGTGATTACTCAAAAGGAATTAATGGTACAACCTAATGTCCCTCGCTTTTTCCGCCAAGGGGATACATTGGATTTTATGGCAAAAGTCAGCAATTTGTCCGGTAAAAAACAACAGGTCACCGTAATCTTGGAAATGTTGAATCCTATGACCGAAAAATCAATACAAGGGATGATACAAGGAAATTTCGAACAGCATATAATGGTAGATACCTTGAGTAGTACAAATATAAACTTCCGTTTGATTGTTCCTGATACTATTTATGCAGCCATGTATCGTATTACAGCTGTTTCCGAAAGTTTTTCAGACGGGGAACAGAATGTGATTTCAGTACTCAGTAATCGTACAATGATTACAGAATCCATGTCTATGTATATAAACGGCAAAGAAGATAAAAACTATATATTTCAGAATTTTGCCGAAAAAGAACAATCTACCACTATACAAAACTATAGTTTGACATTGGAATTTTCATCTAATCCCTTGTGGTATGCTATTCAGGCATTACCCTATTTGCTGGAAAAAACGAATCCTAGTAACGAACAACTATTCAGTCGTTGGTATGCGGCTCAACTTGGATCCTATATAGTTCAATCGCATTCGCAAATTGAAAAAATATTCAAACAGTGGCAAGATCTTTCGCCGGATACTTTTATGTCACAGTTAGAAAAAAATCAAGAATTGAAACAAACTGTTCTGACCGAGACCCCTTGGTTATTAGATGCACAGAATGAAAGAGAAAGCAAACGTCGGGTCGCTGAATTTTTTAAGACAAAGGAACTTACGATACAAATAAAATTGTTGGAAAAAGAGTTGCAAGAAAATCAGAACTCCGACGGAGGATTTTCTTGGATGAAAGGCTATCCATCGAGTGAAATTGTTACCCAGTGGATTGTTCGCGGTATAGGAGAGTTGATACAGATGGGAGTCTTAAGTCTTGATAAGATGCATTTGGAGGAATTATTAAGACATGCTATTGATTATCTCGATAGAGAAAATGCCAGTGGATATACCTCCTTGAAAAATAGAGATGTATCTCTGGATTATAGAACTATCGGATATTTGTATGCCCGGAGTTTCTTTAAAGAAATAAGTTTTTTGAAGGATACTGAAATAGCCTACGATTCTTCTTACCGTTATTTTAAAAAATATGCATTGAAATACGAGAATCTATATGCTAAAGCGATGTTGGCATTGGTATTTCAACGCAACGGAGATGAAAAATTGGCAAAGCAGTTAATCCGGTCACTTAAAGAAACAGCTCTTTACAGCAGTGAAATGGGTATGTATTGGCGAGACAATATAAGCGGTTATTTCTGGTATCAAGCGCCGATAAGTACTCAAACGATGTTGATACAAGCGTTTCGACAAATTACTGATGATACCGTTTCAGTCTCTAAAATGCAGCAATGGTTACTCAAACAAAAACAAACTACACATTGGAACACCAGTATGTCTACTGCAAATGCCATTTATGCACTGCTGATAGGCAATGCGAAGCAATTGACGGATACGGTCCCTGTTATGATTATGATAGGAAGTAAAGAAATAAATTCCCAAAGCCAAGCAGGATCTGGTTATATTAAGCAAACATGGAAATCCGAATTTACACCGCAGATGGCGAATGTAACATTAAAAAAAACTACTGATGGAATAGCATGGGGAGCTTTATATTGGCAATATTTTGATAATATTGACAATATTTCTTCAGCTAATAATGGAATAACCTTGAATAAGCAACTCTATCAAATACAAAATACCAACCATGGAGAGATTTTGATACCTATTGAAGAAACAACTTTGCGTATCGGAGATAAGATACGTGTTCGTATTCAAATCTATTGTGATCGTAATTTGGAATATCTTCAATTAAAGGATATGCGAGCTTCATGTTTCGAACCAGTAAGTACAATGTCTGGTTATCGATGGAATGCCCAATTCTCTTATTACTTGTCAGTAGAAAACACAGTGACGAATTTCTATATATATCGTTTAAACAAAGGTTTCTATACTGTGGAATACGATATGTGGGTAACCAATAGTGGTGATTTCTCAAACGGTTTTGCTACGATGCAATGCATGTATGCACCCGAGTTTCGTGCAATTAGCAATGGTATACGAATAAAAATAAAATAAGAATACCATAAATTTCGTACACCTCAAAGCTGCTGTGTAATTGATAAAATGCAGAACCTGTTTTTACGAAGAAGTGAATTCGGCAGAGAAATTCAAAATTTATTTATTAAAATAAATACCTTTAATGAAAAAAATGTGTCATTTTGACAGTAGTAGTAGG
>CAYYUE010000133.1:0-6445 GCA_964474745.1 uncultured Bacteroidaceae bacterium
ATAAGTATTGTTGTACATAGTACTGCAAATATCTTATAGAGCAAATTAAGATTCGATAAAAGAAAAAACACAATTTTTTTCATTGATAACAGCTTAATATAAATAAGAATCTTATTAATTCATATATTCTTTAATAATACAATGCCTGCTGAACTTTTATTTTTCATTCATTCAATAATTAATATACTCATTAATACATAATTAACATATATAGCATCGACTATGTTGAATGTCACAAAAGTACATCATTTTTTCCAATTGTATATATTGAATTTGAGAGGGAAGTATTAATAAGATAATGAGTTCATAAATGAAGAGCAAAATAATATTCTGCATGTTTTGAATCGTACTTCTTTATATATTACTTTTATTTTCAGTTTATTAGATATTTTCTAATATTGATTTTAATTAAAATCGTACTTTTGTAGAAAAATGAAGCATGGAGAATATTGAGATTATGTCACCGGTTGGTTCTTATGAGGCGCTGCATGCTGCTATTCAAGGAGGAGCTAATTCTGTGTATTTTGGGGTAGGAAAATTGAATATGCGTTCGAAATCGGCAAACAATTTTGATCTATCCGATTTGCGTACCATAGCACAATGTTGTCGTGAAAATGGCATAAAATCATATCTGACTCTTAATACAGTTATTTATAACGATGAAATAGAAGAAATGCATGAAATTGTTCGAACAGCCAAAGCGTCGGGAATTTCTGCTATTATAGCTTCCGATATGGCTGTAATCAACTATGCACATGTCATTGACATGGAAGTTCATATATCTACGCAGTGTAATGTTTCCAATTATGAGGCTGTTCGTTATTATTCACAATTTGCTGATGTAATGGTTACTGCTCGTGAGTTAAGTTTACTTCAGGTCGCTCAAATTACCGATTATATTGCTCAAAACGATATTCGAGGCCCAAAAGGGAAATTGGTCGAAATAGAGGTATTTGTTCACGGTGCTTTATGCATGGCTGTATCGGGCAAGTGCTATTTGAGTTTGGATAATTATAACTATTCGGCGAATAGGGGAGCATGTTTACAGCTTTGTCGCCGGCAGTATAAAGTCTCTGATTTGGAATCGGATGTAGAACTTACTATAGACAATACATATATTATGTCTCCTAAAGATTTATGTACTATCGGCTTTTTAGATAAGATATTAAAAGCAGGAGTACGCGTATTGAAAATAGAAGGGAGAGGACGATCGGCTGAATATGTAAAGACAGTAACTCGTTGTTATAGAGATGCGGTCGAAGCAATTCAGGAAGGAACTTATTCGCAAGAAAAGATTTCTCTATGGATGGAACGATTAAAGACGGTCTATAATAGAGGTTTTTGGGATGGATATTATTTGGGACGTACATTGGGTGAGTGGACGGAACGATATGGTTCGCAAGCTACTCAAACAAAAATGTATGTGGGAAAAATTACAAATTACTTTGCAAATATTGATGTCGCTGAAATAAAAATGGAAACAGGTGAATTATCAATAGGAGATTCTATAATTATTATGGGGCCTACAACTGGAGTTTATGAAGATGTTATAAAAGAAATTCGTGTGGATTTAAAATCGGTCCCCCAAACGAAAAAAGGGGAAATGTGTTCGCTAGCTACGAATCAGTTGGTAAGGAGAGGGGATAAGGTATACAAAGTGGTAGCAATAATAGATGAATTTTAATGATAAAACAAGATATATGAAAGGAATTAAAATATTAGTTACGGGAGGAACAGGATTTATTGGATCTCATACGGTAGTAGAACTTATTAATAGAGGATATGAGGTTTTAATTGCCGATGATTTGAGTAACTCATCGGCTTTTGTGGTTGATTCGATTACAAAAATAACCGGTGTTCCACCGTTGTTTGAAAAAATGGATCTTTCGAATACTATGCAAACCGATGTTCTTTTTGAAAAACATCCGGATATTGCAGCCGTTATTAATTTCGCTGCATATAAAGCTGTTGGGGAATCCGTTCAACAACCATTACAATATTATAGAAACAATTTATTTATTGTACTGAACGTGTTAAGTAACATGGAGCGGTACGGGATTAAGAATTTTGTACAATCTTCATCATGCACTGTATATGGAGAACCCGATACTTTGCCTATTTCCGAAAATGCTCCGCTAAAACCGGCATTAGCTCCTTATGGGAATACAAAAAAAATTGTGGAAGATATTTTAGTGGATTGTGCAAAACAAAACCATGTTACGGCAATAGCTCTTCGCTATTTCAATCCGATAGGGGCGCACCCTTCTGCGTTGATCGGAGAATTTCCTAATGGTGTTCCTAATAATTTGATACCTTTTATTACACAAACAGCTATTGGTATTCGAGAATATTTACATGTGTTTGGAAATGATTACAATACTCCTGATGGGACGTGTGTTCGCGATTATATACATGTTGTTGATTTGGCAAAATCACATGTGGCTGCAGTAGAACGATTGTTGATGAACAAAAGTAAAGCATCGTTTGAAGCATTCAACATTGGTACAGGAAATGGATTTTCAGTATTGGAAGTTATCCAGAGTTTTGAAAAGGTATCCGGAGTAAAATTAAATTATAAAATTGTAGATCGTAGGGAAGGTGACATTGAAAAAATTTGGGCAGACACATCTTACTCCAATAAAGAATTGGGATGGAAAGCAGAGCAAACACTTGACGATATGATGCGAGATGCCTGGAAATGGCAATTGGCATTACAAAATAAATGATGTAAAATAAAAAGGTTCCGAATCTACTTCGGAACCTTTTTATTTTACTGGTTAATACTTTCCATTTCTTTAATTATTTCTTTTCGATTTTCTACAGCTGACATATAATAACGGTTGCCTCGAAACCAGAATCGGAAACGTCGTATCCGATTGTATAGTTTTTTGATCATTGTTTTACTTCTAAGATAGATAATTAAAGACAAAGGTAGAAATATCAAATATGCTAGAGTTGTCCACCAAATTCCGGTAATACCCCAAAGAATAGCTGCGGTTATGATATACCACAACGGATAAGCTACTAATATACCAATTGCAAAATGAAATGAAGAATGCAACATGAAATCTTTGATATGACGTGTTATTAAAGAACTTGCGCTAAATGGGATAATATTGATAAGCCACCCTGCAATGACAAATGGAAATAATACAATACTGAGTATGAGCCGCATAAAAAAGCCTCCTGAAGAAAGTTTTTGTGCAAAAATCCAATCTCGTAAATGCATTTTGTCTAAAGCATGTGCATAGTTGTGCGTTTTTTCCATTAATGACTCAAATTCAGAAGGATTTGACTTTTCATAATGATCCAACAAAGAAACAATTCTTTGACTTGCTTCTAATCGGTTGGGAAAGTATTTGTATGATTTTTTTTCTTTTCGAATGAGCTCACGTCCATACATGGTGCATAATAATTCGTATTCGTTATACCATTTTAAATTTGATATATCCAACATTAAATCTTTTACAATTATGCGAGCCCGATCGGTAAGTATTTTTTCAGCCCGGTGAGGTTGTTCTTTATATAAATCATATAAATCCATAAATTCAAAAGGTTCACCAATTGTAATGATAAGCTTTCCTTGTACTGAAAAATAATTGTCGTAATGGTTCGACATGGGTTGTATATACACTGGCTTTTTGAAATCCATCATTTCGGCAGCTTGAAAAGCAATACGGGCAAATCCTTTTTTGAAAGTTCCTAAATAATAACGGTCTTGGTGTCCGGCTTCCGGAAAAAGAGCAACGACTCCATTTTCTGTCAATATTTTTGCCGATTGGTTAAATATGGCGTTGTTTTCACCTACGCCTGCAGTCCCTACATCGCGGGCTCGAAAAGCAGGCATTATTTTTAAAAAACGTAATGCTTTTGCGGCTATTTCTTTTTTAAAGATATCGGCACGTGCAATAAATACAGGACGACGACCATCTTGGTTGAATGCAAATAGAATACCGAGAGCGTCTGTAAGTCCGTTTTGGTGATTGCAAATAGCTACAGTAGGTTTATTTTTGGGAATACGTTCTTTATGAAGCACATAATATTTCCGATAGTAAACGTTATTGTGCATAAAATGTACATAATGATAAAGTAATTCGTATCTCCAATCGGGTTTGTTTATGTTCTTGAAACTAATCATTGTATTGTCTAAATATATTTTTTATATGAAAAAAGCGAAAGTCTTTTTATGGATTTTCGCTTTTTATTCTTTACTCTTCTAAGAAGAGTTATTTATCGGTTTTGTGATCCATGCTATTAGGTCTTGAAATAGATTCTCTCATTCCTGTATCCGCTTGAATATTTTTCATACGGTAATAGTCCATGATGCCCAGATTTCCTGTTTTAAAAGCTTCAGCCATGGCTTTTGGAATTTCTGCTTCTGCTTCAATCACTTTTGCTCTAGCTTCTTGAGCTTTTGCTTTCATTTCTTGTTCTAAGGCAACAGCCATTGCTCTTCGTTCTTCTGCTTTGGCTTGAGCAATATTTTTATCGGCATTCGCTTGATCTATTTGTAATTGAGCTCCAATGTTTTTACCTACGTCGATATCCGCAATATCAATAGAAAGAATCTCAAAAGCCGTACCGCTATCTAATCCTTTTTGAAGAACCAATCTAGATATAGAGTCTGGATTTTCCAATACCGATTTATGTGAGCTTGCCGAACCAATAGAAGTTACAATACCTTCTCCTACGCGAGCTAATATGGTTTCTTCTCCGGCTCCTCCTACCAATTGTTTGATATTGGTTCTAACAGTAACTCTAGCTTTTGCAATTAATTGGATCCCGTCTTTTGCAACAGCTGCAACGGGAGGTGTGTCTATAACTTTTGGATTTACAGACATTTGTACTGCTTTAAAAACATCACGTCCTGCTAGATCAATAGCGGTTGCTGTTTTAAAATCCAAACTCATGTTAGCTTTATCCGCAGATATTAGAGCATTCACGACCGCTGTAACACGACCTCCTGCTAAGTAGTGTGCTTCCAGTTCATTTTGGTTCAAATGTAATCCCGCTTTTGTAGATGAAATTAAGTTGTTTACTACAATTGTGGGAGGAACTTTACGCAAACGCATAAATATCAATTGTAATAATGAAATACGAACTCCCGAAACCAAGGCTTTGAACCAAAGTCCGATAGGGACTAAATATAAAAATACAGCTAATGCGGCAACACATAATGCAGCGATTAAAATAACGAATAATTCCATAATTCTCTGTTTTTGTTATAAATTAGTTATTGATTGTTCTCGATTTTACGAACGGTAATTTTATACCCTTCAATTTTTATAATTTCGATATCTTCATTTTCGTTGATGAATTCGCTTATTGTATGAACTTCGGTAAGTTGTCCGTTAATTAAAGCTTTTCCTGTTGGTGCTAAACGAGAAACGGTTTTTCCTTTCGCGCCAATAGGGAAGGAGTTCTGATCTATAATATTGACTTTACTATCAATCGTATTTTTTAATCCTATAAATTTCCATGTTTTTGAACGCATAAAAAATACCAGCAGTAATATACATATGATTATAGATGAAATTAAAACAATATTTCCGGCAACAACCCCATAGGTAGTATAAGAATTCCAAATAGCAACAACAAGCATAACCACTCCGGCAATGCCTGAGATAATACCCGGAAGTACTACAATTTCCAATGCGATTAATACTAACCCTATAATAGCAAAAGCAATAATTGCGATCCAACTCATTTAACGTAAAATTTCAGAGGTTAATTCTCTATTCAATAAAGCCTTGTACATTGGAAGTAATGTATCGTAACTATCAGCTTTTACAACACATTTTCCATTATAGTGTACAAGCAATGCACATTGTTCCGCTTGTGTACAAGTGTGATTACATATATCCATTAAGGAAGCGATAACAAAATCAAAAGTATGAAAATCATCGTTGTATAAAATAAGCTTACTCTTCTGATCTTCCAAAAGATCCATATCTTGGGAATGATCTTCTTGATACTGATTATTTGACATATTACTTTCTTTTTAAAAGTGCAAATTTACACTATTTTTTTGATATAACTACGGAGTATTGTTTTTTTATATACTAAAGAGAGTGAAAAATGTAATGATTACAATTTGTAAAATGAAAAAATACTTTGTGGAATATCTGCCATACTCTTAACTAACTATACGAAAGCTCATTATTATGAAAATTTTCATTGGTTCTATACCATTTCAGGAATTACTTGTGAGAATCATGGTATGATTATATGGTAAACAGAGATCAAGTTTATCAGATAATAAGGAATCCTACCCAAAGTATCGGGAAAAATCAGCGAATAATTGCTTTATTTTTATTACTTTACGTAAGGTTGAACTCAAATCGGTTCTTTCCTAGCTAGTTTCCGTAAACCTAATTAGAGTAAACTCATGCGAAATCGACTTAAAACATCGTCTTGTAGCAATAATCAGAGTAACGACAGCTAC
>CAYYUE010000134.1:0-515 GCA_964474745.1 uncultured Bacteroidaceae bacterium
TAATGATTTGTAAACCAATGTGTTTACATGTGTATAAAAAGAAGAAGGTGTTAAAAGGCATCAAAACCATTGAAAGAAAGAGAAAATATGAATTGAATCGAATTAAAAAGTGGCATTTTAAAATAAACAAATAGAATATTTTTTTTTAAAATCTTGCTTTACAGTATGTTGATTTTTATTTTTGAAAATGGATGAGAAAAAACTTGTGGAATGAGAAAAAATATGTACCTTTGCAAAACTAAATAACAGTGCGGGATGGAGCAGAGGTAGCTCGTTGGGCTCATAACCCAAAGGTCGTAGGTTCGAATCCTGCTCCCGCTACCAAAGAGATCTCTCAATTTTTATAGTTGAGAGATCTTTTTTATTTACTTTAATCAATCTGAAAATATATAATAAAGCGAGTAGTTTTTTTCTTTATATTCCCTTTACAGTGGTTTATTTTTTTAATAGGGTTTCAAACTTCCATTTTTTTTAATTGTTACATTGTTATTTCTAGCAAAAGTTAATATTTTGCT